>CANNRA010000037.1 GCA_947507735.1 Actinomycetota bacterium | reverse complement strand
CGCAGCCGGCGCGAGCGCCGACCCGACGCAGGATCCCCGCCTCGTCGCCCGCGACGGCCGCTCGGTGCTGCTCATCGTGTCGGGCGTGAGCGAGGCCCTGGCTGGCCGCATCCAGCAGGCCCTGGCAGCGCGGCAGGACGTCCTGCTCGGCGGCTCGCCCGTGGTCGCCCGCCAGGTCGATCGCATCGTCGCCAGCGACCTGCGCACCGCCGAGCTCATCGCGTTCCCGCTGGTGTTCCTCCTCTCGCTCTGGGTGTTCCGCGGCCTGGTAGCGGCGCTGCTGCCGCCGCTGGTCGGCGCGGTGGCGATCGCAGGGGCGTTTCTCGGCCTCCGCCTCGCCGCCGAGGCGACGACTCTCTCGGTGTACGCGCTCAACCTCGTCGTCGGCATGGGGCTCGGCCTCGCCATCGACTACTCGCTGTTCGTCGTGTCGCGCTACCGCGAGGAGCTGGCGCGGGCCGGCGTCGCACCGGGGGAGCGGCCGGGGCCCGAGGTGCTGCAACGAACGCTCGCCACGGCCGGCCGCACCGTGCTCTTCTCCGGCCTCACCGTGGCAGCCGCGCTCGCGTCACTGCTCGTCTTCCGCCAGAAGTTCCTCTTCTCGATGGGGCTCGGCGGCATGCTGGTCGCGCTGGTCGCAATGGGCGCGGCGCTGGTCGCCCTGCCGGCGCTGCTCTCGTTGCTCGGCACGCGCGTGAACAGCCTCTCGCCTGGCTTCCTGCAGCGCAGCGCAGCGGCCGCCGCCCGGCCGGCCGAGCAGGGCTTCTGGTTCCGCCTCGCAGCGCTCGTGATGCGCCGCCCCCTCCCCATCGCGTGCGCGTCCGCCGCGCTCCTGCTCGCGCTTGCCTCGCCGTTCCTCGGCATCCGCTTCACCACCGTGGACGCCCGCGTCCTGCCGTCGTCGGCGAGCGGCTACCAGGTGAGCGAGCTGCTGCGCACCTCGTTCGCTCGCTCGCTCAATCCGTCCATCTACGCAGCCGTGCAGACCCCCAGCGGCGACCCCGGCGCCGCCTCGCGCGTGCGCGCGTGGTCAGAGCAGGTACGCCGACTCCCCGACGTCGCCGACGTCTCGCCGCCAGCGGCGACCGGCAGCGGCGTCTGGCGCGTCGACGTGGGCACCGTCGGCTACGGCAACGATCCGGCGGCCGAGCGGCTCGTCCGGGCGATCCGCGCCCTCCCCTCGGCCGACCCGGTGCTCGTCGGCGGGCGGGCCGCCTTCCTCGTCGACCAGAAGCGCTCACTGGGCGACCGGCTGCCGTGGGCGGCAGCGATCGTCGTGATCGTCACGCTGCTCGTGCTGTTCGCGATGACCGGCTCGCTCCTGCTGCCGATCAAGGCGGTGCTGCTGAACCTGCTAACGATCGGCGCGGTCTTCGGTGCGCTGGTGCTGGTGTTCCAGCACGGCTGGCTGCACGAGCTGCTCGGCTTCACGACGCCAGGTGCGATCGACACGACGCAGCCATTGATGATCGCCGCGATCGGCTTCGGCCTCTCGACCGACTACGGCGTCTTCCTGCTCTCACGCATCCAGGAGGCGCGCCACGCGGGCGCCGACGACAGCAGCGCCGTGGCGCAGGGCCTGGAGCGCACCGGCCGCATCGTGACGGCCGCCGCCTTGCTCTTCGTTGTCGCGATTGGCGCGTTCGCAACCTCGCGCATCGTCCAGATCAAGGAGATCGGGATCGGGACGGCGCTCGCCGTGGTACTCGACGCGACGATCGTGCGGGCGCTGCTCGTGCCGTCGCTGATGCAACTGCTCGGCCGCTGGAACTGGTGGGCGCCGGGGCCGCTCGCGCGGCTCCATACGCGGCTCAGCAGTCGTTGGCGCCGAGCTTCTTGGTGAGCGCAAGCACCTTCGGGTTGAGCGCGTTTCCCTCACGGCGCGACGCCTCGATCGCCGACGCGTTGCCCGACTGCATCCCGGCGATGACTCCGCCAATCAGGCCAGCCTGCTTGTCGAAGAGGCGCATCAGCGTCGCGATATCGGACGCCGTCTGCTTCGGCCGCGGCAGCTTCCGGAGCCCGTCGTTCTGCTGCCTGATGTAGCCGAGGATCGTCGAGAAAGCCCTGGTCTCCTCCTGCGGCGTCATCGGCCGCGGCACTCCGGCGACGAGCCTCTGCGTCCTCGTGCAGATCGCGTTGGCCGACTTCGCCCACTCGGAGGGCGAGGCAGCCGTTGCGGCGCCTGCGACAGAGGGAGCCGCGGCGAGCAGCGCGCCGACAGCGAGGACGATGGGGAGAAGAGCCCGCCTGGTCATGCTCCGATCATACGGCGGCGCCCGGGCTGCCAGACGCCCGACCCGAGCGCGACGCCGCCCAGGATCAACACCGGCCCAGGGAGAGAGGCATCTACTGCGCTGCGCAGGCCGGCGCGATCGTGGCCGCTCATCCGGGTCAGGCTCCTACCGGAGGGGCCATCGGGACCCCGGGCTAGACTGGTGTTCTGACTTCCGCCGTTGAACAGCCGATCCATCGTGCCCTCGGTCTGACAGACGGAGAGTTCTCGCGCATCCAGGAGCTGCTGGAGCGCGAGCCGAACCACTTCGAGCTGGCCGTCTTCAGCCTGCTCTGGTCCGAGCACTGCGGCTACAAGCACTCGGCGCCGCTGCTCAAGCGGCTGCCGTCGAAGGGCGCCCGCGTGCTGCAGGGCCCCGGCGAGAACGCCGGCGTGCTCGACCTCGGCGACGGCCTCGCCGTGGCGTTCAAGGTCGAGAGCCACAATCACCCGAGCGCCGTCGAGCCGTTCCAGGGCGCCGCAACGGGGGTCGGCGGCATCCTGCGCGACGTGATCGCCATGGGCGCACGCCCGGTGGCGCTGCTCAACGGCCTGCGCTTCGGCGAGCCCGGCTGGAAGATCGACCGCGCCGTGGCCGGCATCGGCCACTACGGCAACTGCGTCGGCGTGCCCACCGTCGGCGGCGACACCACCTTCGACGAGGCGTACAGCGAGAACTGTCTCGTCAACGCGATGTGCGTCGGTCTCCTCCCGGTCGAGCGGCTGATGAGCGCGAAGGCGACGGGCGAGGGCAACCTGCTCGTCCTCTTCGGCGCGACGACCGGCCGCGACGGCATCGGCGGTGCCTCGGTGCTGGCCTCGGCCGAGCTCAGCGATACCGACGCCGATAAGCGCCCGACCGTCCAGATCGGCGACCCGTTCCTCGGCAAGAAGCTGATCGAGGTCTCGGTGGAGCTCACCGAGCGCGGCCTCGTCGCCTCGCTGCAGGACTGCGGCGCCGCCGGTCTCGCCTCCTCCCTCTCCGAGATGGCCAGCGAGGTGGGCGTCGAGGTGCACCTCGACCGCGTTCCGCGCCGCGAGGAGGTCATGGAGCCCTGGGAGATCATGATCTCCGAGAGCCAGGAGCGGATGGTTGCGGTCGTGCGCCCCGGCTTCCTCGAGGCCGTCCAGGCCGTGTGCGACCGCTGGGAGCTGCACCACGCGGTGATCGGCAAGGTCACCGACGGCGGCGTGCTGCGCTGCCTCTGGCACGGCGAGGAGGTCGGCGCGATCCCGGCCCGCTTCCTCACCGACGACTGCCCGCGCTACGTGATCACCGGCACGCCGCGCACGCCACAGCCGCTCGCGCCCACGCCGAACCTGCCCGGCGACACCGCAGCGACGCTGCTCGCGCTGCTCGCCTCGCCCAACCTCTGCTCGCGCGGCCCGCTCTTCGAGCAGTACGACCACATCGTCGGCTCGCGCACGGTGCGCCGCCCGGGCCTCGACGGCGCCATCCTGCGCCTGCGCCCCGACACCAAGGGGCTCGCCCTCTCGCTCGACGGCACCGGCCGCACCGGCCGCCTCGACCCGTTCTACGGTGGCGCCTCCGCGATCTTCGAGGCGGCCCGTAACGTCGCCTGCGCCGGCGGCGAGCCGATCGGCTTCACCGACGGTCTCAACTTCGGCAACCCGGAGAAGGGCGAGATCGCCTGGGAGCTGCAGCAGTCGATCGAGGGGCTCGCGCAGGCCGCCGAGGCGCTCGAGGTGCCGATCGTCAGCGGCAACGTCTCGCTCTACAACGAGTCGAACGGCCGCGCGCTGCACCCCACGCCGTACGTCGGCTGCGTCGGCATCGTGGCGGACGTCCGCCACGTGCCCGGCAAGTGGCACGCCGGCGACGCGCTCTTCCTGGCCGGCGCGCCTGGCCTGCGCTTCGACGGCTCCGAGGCCCAGGCCCTCTGGGGCACGCTCTCCGGGCAGCCCGCCCCGCTCGACCTCACCGCCGAGGCCGCCCTCATCCACTTCCTCTGGCGCAGTGCGCCCACCCTCTCGCTGGCGCACGACGCCGCCGAGGGCGGGCTCGGCGTCGCGCTCGCCGAGGCGGCTCTCTGGAGCGGCCCCGGCTGCCACGTCGACGTGCCGCTGGACACGCTCGCGCTGTTCGGCGAGGGCGGCGGCCAGGCAGTGCTCGCCATCGCGCCCGACGCCGTTGCCGGGCTCGAGTCGGCAGCAGCCGCGGCCGGTGTCCCGCTGCACCGCATCGGCACCGTCGGCGGCGACGGCGTGCTCGGCGTGCCGCTGACGGCCGTCCGCGCCGCCTGGGAGACCCCGCTGTGACCTCCGCCCGCTCGCCGCGGAGCGCGCGCTAGCCGTGTGCGGCGTCTTCGGCATCCGCTCGGTCACGCGTGATGTCGCGCGTCTCGCCTACTTCGGCCTCTTCGCGCTGCAGCACCGCGGCCAGGAGTCGGCCGGCATCGCCGTCTCGGACGCCGGCCGCCTGATGGTGATGCGCGACATGGGCCTCGTCAGCCAGGTCTTCACCGAGCAGAAGCTCGCGGGCCTGCACGGCGACCTCGCGATCGGCCACACGCGCTACTCCACCACCGGTGCCACGCACTGGGCCAACGCGCAGCCGCTGATCCACCACGGCCGCGCCCGCACCGTCGCGCTCGGCCACAACGGCAACATCGTCAATGCCACCGAGCTACGCAGCGAGCTGGTCGAGGCCGGCATCAAGCTCGGCTCCACCTCCGACAGCGAGCTGATCGCCGCCCTGATCGCCCACGACGAGGCACCGCTCGAGCAGGCGATCGCCAACGCGATGCGCCGCCTGGTGGGCGCCTACAGCTGCGTCGCGCTCGCCGAGGGCGAGCTGGTGGCGTTCCGCGACCCGCTCGGCTTCCGCCCGCTCTGCGTCGGCCGCATCGGCGACGACTGGTGCGTCGCCAGCGAGAGCTGCGCCCTCGATCTGGTCGGCGCCGCCTACGAGCGCGACGTCGCCCCGGGCGAGATCGTCGTGATCGACGAGAGCGGCGAGCTGCGCGTCTCCGACGCCGCCGCGCACCGCCCCGAGAGCGCGCTCTGCATCTTCGAGTACTTCTACCTCGCGCGCCCCGACTCGCGGCTCGACGCGGTCGAGGTGCACGGCGCCCGCGTCCGCATGGGCGAGCGGCTCGCCGCCGAAGCGCCGGCCGAGGCCGACCTCGTCATGCCGATCCCCGACAGCGGCACCCCTGCCGCGATCGGCTTCTCGCGCGCGAGCGGCATCCCGTTCAGCGAGGGCCTGATCAAGAACCGCTACGTCGGCCGCACCTTCATCCAGCCCGACCAGGGTCTACGCCAGCTCGGCGTGAAGCTCAAGTTCAACCCGCTCGCCGAGGTGCGCGGCCAGCGCATCGTGGCGGTGGACGACTCGATCGTGCGCGGCAACACGACCAAGCAGATCGTGCAGATGCTCTTCGACTCCGGCGCCGCCGAGGTGCACATCCGCATCTCCTCGCCGCCCGTGATCAGCCAGTGCTACTACGGCATCGACTTCGCCGACGAGGACGAGCTGATCGCCGCCAACCGCACGGTCGAGGAGATCCGCCAGCACATCGGCGCCACCTCGCTCGCCTACATCTCGCTGGAGGGCCTGCAGGAGTCGATCCTGCGCCCCGAGAGCGCCGTCTGCCGCGCCTGCCTGACGCGCAAGTACCCGACCGCGGTGCCCACCGGCTCGGCGACGGCGAAGCTGAAGTTCGAGATCACGCCGGCGTAGCGCCGGGCTCGCGCCGATCGTTCTGCAGCACGATCGTGACGGTGTTGACGCCAGCGTTGGCGGAGGCGAAGTCCAGCTTGCCGTCGCCGTGTCCTACCCCGGGGCGCTAGGGCGTTTCGGTGCCGGCCGGGCGCGCCACCTCGGGCACCTCCGACTGGAAGCGGCTCGGCACGTAGCCAAGCTCCTGCAGCGCCAGCTCACGGGCACGGCCGAAGCGCACCGCCCGCTTCACGCGTGCGGGATCGATGCCCCGCTCGATCAGCAGCTGCCGCTGGTCGCTCTCGACCGCAGCCCGGAACACGAGGACTGCGAGCAGCACGAGCGTCACCAGGCCGGTCTCGCTCATCATGATCACGCCGCCGTAGCTCTGGTCGCCCGCCTGCGACAGGCCGAAGAGCCGCGGCACGTTGTCGTAGTGGTGGTAGAAGCCGGTGCTCGACCACGTGAAGATGTTGCCGAGGATCGTGCTGAGCAGCCGCACCACGATCACGTAGCCGACCTTGGCGCCCGTGCCGAACCAGCGCGGCCCGGGCAGGGTCTCGAACAGGGCGGCCCACATGATGCCGCCCGTGACGAGGAAGCAGATGTGCTGCGCCGCGTGCACCGCGTCGTTGCCGAGCGCCGCGTCGTAGGCACCGGTGATGTGCCAGAGGAAGAGGTTGAGACCCCACAGCGGCAACGCCACGAGCGGGTGCGTCAGCCAGCGCAGCTCCCCCAGCACGGGCAGCGCCAGGATGGGGCGCAGCACCGGGCCGGTCAGGCCGAAGATGATCAGCAGCGGGACGATGTCGCCGATGATCAGGTGCTCGACCATGTGCACCGACATCGACTGCGCCTCGCCGATCGCGTGCAACGGCGACGTGAAGGCGAAGAGCGCTACGGCGATGCCACTCGTGAACAGCCAGATCCGCCACAGCGGCACCGGTCGGCCCTCCTGCTCGAGCGTCCAGACGCGCCGGTAGTAGAGAGCGGCTGCGATCAGCGTCGGTACGAGCTGCCACGGGTCGAGCGTCCAGCTGGAGTACCACGAAGGTGCCACCTGGATGGGTCCGACAGCAGCGAGGAGTCCGGAGAGAAGGCTCACGGGTATCCAGTGTAGGCCGCGGCCATGGAACCGCGGGGCAGAGCCGCCAGGGCCGATATGCTCGACCCGTGACCGGAGGCGAGACGACCTATGCCGCCGCGGGCGTCTCGCTCGCCACGGCGGAGGCCGTCGTTGACCGGCTGCGCGCCGCCGTCGAGTCGACGCGCACGCCTGCCATGGTCGGCGGCTTCGGTGGCTTCGCGGGCGTCTACGCGCTGGACGAGCGCCGCCTGCTGGCCGCCTCCACCGACGGCGTCGGCACCAAGCTGATCCTGCAGCGCCGCGCCGGCCGCCTGCGCGAGGCCGGCATCGATCTGGCCGCGCACTGCATGAACGACGTCCTGACCGTCGGCGCCGAGCCGCTGTTCATGCTCGACTACGTCGCCGCGAACCACATCGAGCTCGCGCACGTGGCCGAGCTGGTCGAGGGCCTGGCGGAGACGTGCCGCCGCGCCGGCTGCGTGATGCTCGGCGGCGAGACGGCCGAGCTGCCCGGCATCTATCGCGAGCAGGAGCTGGACTTCGCCGGCACCTGCGTCGGCCTGGTCGAGCGCGACCGCTTCATCGACGGCAGCCGCATCGCCGCAGGCGACGTCGTGATCGGCCTGGCATCGGCGGGCATCCACGCCAACGGCTTCACGCTCGTGCGCCGCATCATCGGCGACGGCGACTTCGACGCCGACCTGATCCTGCCGCCCACCCGCCTCTACCTGGACGAGGTGCGCGCCCTGCGCGCCCGCGCCGACGTCCACGGCCTCGCCCACATCACGGGCGGCGGCATCCCCGGCAACCTCGGCCGCGTCTTCCCCCGGGGCAGCGGGCTCGGCGCCGTGATCGACGTGGCCGCCTGGGAGTGGCCCGAGGTGTTCCAGTGGATCGCCGCGCACGACGTGCCGCTGGACGAGATGCGCCGCGTCTTCAACCTCGGCATCGGCTACTGCGCCGTCATCCCGGCGGCCGACGTCGCGCCGGGCGACCTCGTGATCGGCCGCGTCAAGAGCGGTGTGGAGGGAGTGGTGTTCGCATGAAGATCGCCGTGCTCGTCTCGGGCAGCGGATCGAACCTGCAGGCCTTGATCGACGACGGGATCGCGATCGACGCGGTCGTGTCGAACGTCGCCGGGGCAGGGGCGCTCGACCGCGCCGCCGCCGCCGGCATCGACTCCGCCGTCTTCGAGCAGTCCGCCTACGCCGACCGCGCCGCGCGCGACACCGCGCTGGCGGAGTGGCTGGAGGCCCGTGGCATCGGCCTGGTCGTGCTGGCCGGCTACATGCACCTGCTCACCGACCCGTTCCTGCAGCGCTTCGGCGGCCGCATCGTCAACGTTCACCCGTCGCTGCTGCCGGCCTTCCCCGGCGCGCACGCCCCGGCCGACGCCCTCGCCTACGGCGTCCGCTGGACGGGCGCCACCGTGCACCTGGTCACGGCCGAGCACGCCGCGGCCGACACCGGGCCGATCATCCTGCAGGAGCCCGTCGCCCTGCGCCACGACGACACCGTCGAGACGCTGCACCGGCGCATCCAGACGGCCGAGCACGCCCTGCTGCCCCGCGCCGTGCGACTGTTGCTGGAAGGCCGCGTCGCCGTGGTCGTCGGCAGCCGCAAGGTAACCATCGACGTTCCCGAAGATCTCTGGGGAGAGGACTGACCCGATGAGCCGCAGAGCGCTGCTCTCCGTGTACGACAAGCGTGGGCTCGAGGAGCTGTCGCGCGGCCTGGTCGAGCTTGGCTTCGAGCTGGTGGCCAGCGGCGGCACCGCCAAGGCGATCGCCGACTTCGGCCTCGCCGTCACCGAGGTGACCGACATCACGCAGTTCCCCGAGATGCTCGGCGGGCGCGTCAAGACGCTGCACCCGCGCATCCATGCCGGCATCCTCGCCCGCGTCGACCGCGAGGACGACCGCGCCTCGCTGGCCGAGCACGGCATCGAGCCGTTCGAGCTGGTCGTCGTCAACCTCTATCCCTTCCGCGAGGTCGCGACGCGCTTCGGCGTGAAGGAGGAGGAGGCCGTCGAGATGATCGACATCGGCGGCCCGTCGATGCTGCGCGCGGCGGCGAAGAACTTTGCCCACGTCGCACCGGTCGTGAACCCCGACCTCTACCCCTCGGTGCTCGCCGAGCTGCGCGAGCACGGCGCCGTGACGCTCGAGACACGGCGGCGCCTCGCGACTGCCGCGTTCGCCGAGTCGGCCCTCTACGAGGCTGCCATCGCCAGCTGGTTCTCGGATCGCGAGTCGTTCCCGACCTCGTTCATCCCCGGCTTCGGCAAGGTGATGGACCTCACCTACGGCGAGAATCCGCACCAGCGCGCCGCCTTCTACGCCGAGCAAGGCGCCCGCCTGCACCTGCTCTCGTTCGTCGAGAAGCTGCACGGCCGCGACCTCTCGTTCAACAACCTCAACGACCTCGACGCGGCCCGCGCCATCGTTCAGGAGTTCTCGGTGCCGGCCTGCGTCATCATCAAGCACGCCAACCCGTGCGGCGTGGCCGCTGCGGGCAGCATCGAGGAGGCGTACGAGAACGCGCTCTCCTCCGACCCCGTCTCCGCCTACGGCGCCGTGATCGCCCTCAACCGGCCGGTCAGCCTCGAGCTCGCGATGATGCTCTCCGGCCAGTTCATCGAGGTGCTCTTCGCGCCCGGCTACGACGAGACCGGCCTGGAGATGCTCAAGCAGAAGCCCAGCGTGCGCATCCTGCACGACCGGGAACGGCGCCGCAGCGCCCCGGGCGAGCTCGACTTCAAGCGCGTCCTCGGCGGCATCCTCGTCCAGGATCGCGACGACGAGCTGCAGGATCGCGACGAGATGCACGTCATCTGCGGCAAGCCCGACGAGAAGCTCTGGGGCGACATGCTGTTCGCCTGGCGCGTCTGCAAGCACGTCACGTCCAACGCCATCGTGCTGGTCAAGAACCTGCAGACGATCGGCATCGGCGCCGGCCAGATGAGCCGCGTCGACGCCGTGCGCATCGCCGTGGACAAGGCGCGCGAGCTGGGCCATGACCCACGCGGCGCCGTGATGGCCTCGGACGCCTTCTTCCCGTTCGATGACGGCCCCAAGATCGCCCTCGAGGCGGGCATCGGCGGCATCATCCAGCCGGGCGGCTCCAAGCGCGACGACGAGGTCATCGCTACCGTGCGGCTGCACAACGCGGCAATGGTGTTCACGCACCGCCGCCACTTCAGGCACTAACGCAAGCATCGAGCGAGAGGAGCGACGAGTGTCGGACACCATCAAGAGCCTCATCCCCGCAGCAGAGGGCTGGCGGGCGCTCTTCGGCCACGGCAGCGCCGCGCAGCGGTCGCGCATCATCGGCTGGGCCGTCATCAGCGGCGCCGAGGGCGACGAGATCGTCGGCATGGTCATCGATCCGAACGACCCGGCGAAGATCATCCCGGCCGCCCAGGCAGTCGATCCCGAGACGGGCAGCTTCACCCGGTACGGCTACGCCGCCGCGAAGTAGCTGCAAGCCGTAGCGCCCCGTACGAGAATCCCTCGCTCGGGGGCATCTCGGTTTGGGTCGCGCAGACGATAACCAGAGGGTGCGCCGCAGTGCTTACGCCTTCCTGAGCGCCTGCGCGACCAGCGCGGCGGTCTACGCGCTGATCCCCAACGGGGTCGGCAAGCAGGCGCTCTTCGACGCGTTCGGCCTCGCGGCAGCCGCCGCGATCGTGGTCGGGCAGCGACGCAGCAGCGCCGACTGGCGCACCCCGTGGCTGCTGCTCGCAGCCAGCCAGGCGCTGTTCGCGCTCGGCGACATCGGCCTCAACCTCTACGCCGCGTTCGCTCCGGACGCCGAGACGTACGCCGCCGACCTCGCATACCTCGGTGGCTACCCGGTGTTCGCGCTCTGCCTGCTGATGCTGGTACGGCGGCGCGCCGTCGGCCGTACCCGCCCGAGCCTGCTCGACGCGGCGATCGCCACGGTGGGCCTGGCGGCGCCCGGCTGGGAGTACCTGATGGAGCCGTACATCCAGCTCGGCAACCAGCCCGCCGGGGCGACGGCGATCGCCGTCGCCTACCCGGCAATGGACCTGCTGCTGCTCGGTGTCGCGGCCCGGCTGCTGCTCACGGGCGGCAAGAAGCCGCTCGCCCTGCTGGGCCTGATCTCGAGCATCAGCCTGCTGCTCGTCGCCGACGTCTTCTACGTGATCACCGACCTCAACGGGCTCCCGACCGAGGGGACGTTCCCCGACCCGCTCTACATCGCCGCCTACGGTCTGATCGGTGCTGCAGCGCTCCACCCGTCGCTCTCCGAGCTCTCGGCGGCAGGGGAGGAGATGCCCCAGCGCGTCAGCAAGCGCCGGCTCGGGCTGCTGGCCGGCTTCGCCCTGATCGCACCGAGCTTGCTGCTGATCCGGGCCACCAGCGCGGACGGCGCCGGGCTGACCGTGCTGATCGTGCTCGCGCTCGTCGCCTTCGTGCTCGTGCTGCTCCGGCTGGCCGGGATCGTCTTCCAGAACCAGCAGGCGCTGGAACGCGAGGAGCTGATGCGGCGCGCCGCCGCCGACCTGGTCGTCGCAGCCGACCGTGACCGCATCTACCGCATCACCGTCGACGCGGCGCTCGAGGCGGCCGCGGCCGCGGGCAACCCGCGCGTCGCGCTGCTGCTGCTGGGCGAGGACGGCCTTGGCGTCGTCTCGTATGCCGGCGAGCGCGCCCACGAGCTGGCGGGCGTCGTGCTCGGCACGGCGGTCTACGAGGCGTTGGAGCGTCAGCGGGAGGATCGGTCGGTCGACCTGCCCCGCGGGGCCCTCGCCGAGCTCGCAGGCGTCAGCGAGGACGCCCGCGTCACGAGCTTCCCGCTGCTCGCCAACGGCGAGATCCTCGGCCTGCTGGCGCTGCGCACCACCACGCACGTCTCCGATGAGGCACGCCGCACGATCGAGACGCTCACCGCCCAGGTCGCGCTCGCCCTGGAGAGCATGGAACGCAGCGAGGGTCGCAGCGAACGCCGCTTCCGCGCCCTCGTCCAGAATGCCACGGACGTGATCAGCGTCATCGATGCCGACCTGGCGATGCGCTACCAGACACCCTCGGTCGAGGCGGTGCTCGGCTGGTCGCCGGGCGAGCTGATCGGCTTCCCGATCGTCGAGATCGTCGCGCCCGACGACCGTCCAGCGGTCGTCTCGTACTTCTCCGACGTGGTGGCGCGCTCCGGCACCCACCCACCGATCCAGTTCCGCGCGCTGTGCAAGGACGGCAGCACCCGCACCGTCGAGGCGATCTCGGCAAGCCTCCTCCACGACGCCGACCTCCGCGGCGTCGTCGTCACGATGCGCGACATCTCCGAGCGCAAGCAGCTCGAGGAGCAGCTCTCGCACCAGGCCTTCCACGATGCCCTGACCGGCCTCGCCAACCGCGCCCTGTTCGGCGACCGCGTCACCAACGCGATCGCACGCGCCGCGCGACGCCATCGCAACGTCAGCGTCCTCTTCGTCGACCTCGACGACTTCAAGACCGTCAACGACAGCCTCGGCCACGCTGCCGGAGACGAGCTGCTCGTCTTCGTCGCCGACCGGCTGGTCAGCTCGCTGCGCCCCGGCGACACCGCGGCGCGCATCGGCGGCGACGAGTTCGCCGTGCTGATCGAGGACGAGAACGCGCAGGAGGCGGCCGTCGCCATCGCCGAGCGCATCCAGCGCTCCCTCGACTCGACCTTCCCCCTCAACGGCAAGGACGTGGTGATGCGCGCCTCGATCGGCATCGCCCAGCTGCGCGAGGGCGACACCGCCGACGACCTGCTGCGCAACGCCGACGTCGCGATGTACCGCGCGAAAGGCAGCGGCAAGGGCCGTTTCGCCATCTACGAGTCCGGCATGCACGCCGCCGCTGTCCAGCGTCTCGAGCTGCGTGCCGAGATCGAGCGCGCCGTCCTGGAGGGCGAGCTCAGCGTGCTGTACCAGCCGATCATCGACCTCGGTCGCGACGAGATCGCCGGCATGGAGGCGCTCGTGCGCTGGAACCATCCGACGCGCGGCCTCGTCTCGCCCGCCGAGTTCATCCCGCTGGCCGAGGAGACCGGGCTGATCGTGCCGCTCGGACGCTGGGTGCTGGAGCAGGCCTGCCGGGAGGCGCGCCTGCTGAGCGACCGCACCGGCGGCAGCGTGCCGCAGCTGATCGGCGTCAACGTGTCGGGCCGCCAGCTGCAGGACGAGTCGTTCGCCGACTCGGTCGCCGCCGTGCTCGCCTCCACCGGCCTCGAGCCGAGCCGCCTGATGCTGGAGATCACGGAGAGCGTGTTGATGGAGGACTCCCTGGTCACCGGCGAGCGGCTGGCCGCGCTGAAGCAGCTCGGCGTGCGCGTCGCCATCGACGACTTCGGCACGGGCTACTCGTCGCTCAGCTACCTCTCGCGCTTCCCGGTGGACGTGCTCAAGGTGGCGAAGCAGTTCGTCGACGGCATCGACGGCGATGACGGCGAGCGCCGGCTCGCCAGCGCAATCCTGCGCCTCGGCAGCACGCTGCGGCTGCGCACCATCGCCGAAGGCATCGAGACGCAGGAGCAGCGCGAACGGCTGCGCCTGATCGGGGCCGATCTCGGCCAGGGCTTCCTGTTCGGTGCGCCGATGGCCGCCGAGGAGCTGCGCGCTCGCATCGACGCGGAGCACGGCTGGACGCAGCTCCGCACCGCCTCGTAGCGCCGTCCCTACCGCCAGCACTCCCCGGCTATCCTCCAGGGCATGCTGCGCCCCGAGAGCCGGCTCGTCCACCGCGACGGCACCGGCCTGACGCCCCCGCTCGACCGCTCCACCACCTTCCGGCACGGCGAGGGCCTGGAGTACCAGCGCAGCGCCCACCCGGTCGGGCTGGAGGCCGAGGCGCTGCTCGGCTCGCTCGACGGAGGGCACGCGCTGCTGTTCGCGTCCGGTCTCGCGGCTGTCACCGCGGTGGCGCTCGGCCTGCTGCACCCCGGCGACCGCGTTGCGGTTCCCGACGACGGCTACTTCGGCACCGAGAAGCTGTTCGAGGTCGAGCTGTCGCGCTGGGGCCTGACCGGCGTGCCCTTCGACCAGACGCAGGGCGTGCCGCCCGACGTCCGCCTCGCCTTCCTGGAAGCGCCCGCGAACCCGATGCTCTCGTTCCCCGACATCGCCGCCTTCACCGAGGCAGCGCACGCGCAGGGGACGCACGTCGCGGTGGACGCGACCGTCGCAACCCCGCTGCTGCTGCGCCCGCTCGAGCACGGCGCCGACATCGTGGTGCACAGCGCCACAAAGGGCCTGTCCGGCCACTCCGACGCGCTGGTCGGGGCGACGGTCTGCCGTGCTGCCGCCCACCACGAGCGGCTGCTCTCGTTCCGCACGCTCACCGGCGCGGTGGCGGGACCGGACGCCGCCTGGCTGCTGCTGCG
>CANNRA010000036.1 GCA_947507735.1 Actinomycetota bacterium | reverse complement strand
TACGCCGGCTTCTAGGTAGAGCGGGCGCTGCGGGCGCAGCTCCCGACAACGACGGAGGGCGGCCCGTGGGCCGCCCTCCGCGTCAAGCATCAGCCCAGAGGGCTGGTTACATCATCCCGTCCATACCGCCGGGCATACCGCCGCCGCCACCCGAGTTCTTCTCGGGAGCCTCGACAACGATCGCCTCGGTGGTGAGGATGTTCTTCGCGATCGACGCAGCGTTCTGCAGCGCCGAGCGGGTGACCATCGTCGGGTCGATGACGCCGACCTTGACGAGATCCTCGATCTCGCCGGTGTCGACGTTCAGGCCCTTGCCCTTGCCGGCGCGACGGACCTGATCGACCACGACGGAGCCCTCGAGCCCGCCGTTGTAGGAGAGCTGCCGCAGCGGCTCCTCCAGGGCGCGAAGGATGATCTTCGCACCCGTGCGCTGGTCGCCCTCGAGCGTGTCGAGGTTCTTCTCGATCGCAGACGTCGCGTTCAGGAGAGCGACACCACCGCCCGGGACGATGCCCTCTTCGAGCGCCGCGCGAGTCGCCTGGAGAGCGTCCTCGACACGATGCTTCTTCTCCTTCATCTCGGTCTCGGTGGCTGCGCCGACCTTGACCACTGCGACACCACCGGCCAGCTTGGCCAGGCGCTCCTGCAGCTTCTCACGATCGAAGTCGGAGTCCGTGGACTCGACCTCGGCCTTGATCTGCTTGATGCGGGCCTTGATCTGATCAGCCTTGCCGGCACCGTCGATGATCGTCGTCGAATCCTTGTTGACGACCACCTTGCGGGCACGACCGAGCTGCGAGATCTTGGTGTTCTCGAGCTTGAGGCCCATGTCCTCGGTGATGACCTCGCCGCCCGTCAGGATGGCGATGTCCTCGAGCATGCGCTTGCGGCGATCGCCGAAGCCCGGGGCCTTGACGGCAACGGCCGTGAAGGTACCGCGGAGCTTGTTGACCACGATCGTCGCGAGCGACTCGCCCTCGACGTCCTCGGCCACGATCAGCAGCGGGCGACCGGCCTGGATGACTGCCTCGAGCACCGGCAGAACGTCCTTGATGGCACCGATCTTCGAGTTCGCGATGAGGATGTACGGATCCTCAAGCACGGCCTCCATGCGCTCGGAGTCCGTCACCATGTACGGCGACAGGTAGCCCTTGTCGAACTGCATGCCCTCGGTGAACTCGAGCTCGAGGCCGAAGGTCTGGCCCTCCTCGACGTTCACAACGCCGTCCTTGCCGACCTTCTCGATGGCGTCAGCAATGACGTCACCGATCTCGCGCTCGCGCGCCGAGATGGTGGCGACACGGGCGATGTCTTCCTTGCCCGAGACCTGCTTGGACTGCTTCTTGAGGTCATCGACGACCCACTCGACAGCCTTCTCGATGCCCTTCTTGAGGGCCATCGGGTTGGCGCCGGCGGCGACGTTCTTGAGACCCTCGCGGACGATCGCCTGGGCGAGCACGGTCGCGGTCGTCGTGCCGTCACCGGCAACGTCGTTGGTCGCCGTGGCGACCTCGCGGACGAGCTGTGCACCCTGGTTCTCGAAGGGATCCTCGAGCTCGATCTCGCGAGCGATCGTCACGCCGTCATTGGTGACGGTCGGCGCGCCGAACTTCTTGTCGAGAACGACGTAACGGCCCTTCGGGCCGAGGGTGACCTTGACTGCGTCGGCGAGAGCATTCACGCCACGCTCGAGGGCCCGACGGGCGTCCTCGTTGAACTTCAGCTCCTTGTGAGCCATATTCCGTTACCTCCGTGGAAAAGCGCGGGGTGGGACTACTTCTTCTTGGCGGGCGCCTTGGCGGCGCCGATGACCTTGGCGAGGATGTCGCTCTCGCGCAGGATCAGGTAATCGTTGGCGCCGACCTTGACTTCGGTCCCGCCGTACTTCGAGAACACGACCACGTCGCCAACCTCGACGTCGACGGCAATGCGCACGCCTTCGTCGTTCTTCTCACCAGCGCCGACGGCGAGGACCTTGCCGCGCTGCGGCTTCTCCTTCGCGGTGTCGGGCAGGACGATGCCGCTGGCCAGCGTCAGTTCCTCTTCGAGGAGCTCGACGATGACACGATCGCCCAGAGGCTGCAGATCCATCCGAACCTCCTACTTCCTTGAGTACTGCGAGTGATGTGGCAGAACTTTGGCACTCTCGGGTGCCGAGTGCCAAAGCAGAGTAGCTGGGTCCTCGAAGGACCCGCAAGCGGCCACGCCAGACGGGGGCCAGATCGTTACCCGTTGCCCACGCGACCCCGCCAGGCAGGGGTGCGCCAGCGCACGCAGAACTCCCTCCCCGTGTACGCGCTGAACTTCTACTCGCCGATCGTCGCGAGCCTGCTGCGCTCGTACCGCAAGACCTGCACCATCCGCCTCGGCGACAAGTCGGCGAAGTACAAGAAGGGCCTGGTCGTCCAGGTGCTCGTGGGCGCGCGCTACAGCCCCCGCGACAAGATCTTCGACGCCGTCATCGACAAGGTCGACGTCAAGCGCCTCGGCGACCTCTCGCCCCGCGAGATCGAGCACGACAACCCCGAGCTGCGCCGCGTCGAGGAGATGTCGTTCTTCCTCAGCCAGATCTACAACCGCGAGGTCAGCGAGGACGACCTCGTCACCGTGATCCGCTTCTCGGCGATCAAGGGGCCGTTCGACCTCTAGGCCGCTCGCGCGGCGCCTGAACTAGGCGTCCGGGTCTTCGCGCGGGGGCTTGAACGTCACGGCGCCCTGCTTGCGGATCGGGATGCCGATCTTGGTGGTGGCAGCGCGCATCGGCTTCGCGCACTCCTCGCAGTCCACCGCGAACAGCGACGAGAACGGCTCGTTGCAGTGCGGGCAGCGGCGCAGCATCGCGCCACCGCAGGCCGTGCACGTCACGTCCACCTGATCCTCGAACTCCTCGAACCAGCGCCGGCCGCCGCCACAATCGACACACACGGCGACCCACTGGCCGAGCACCTTGCGCCGCTCCTCGCGGAGCCAGTCCGAAGCCTTCCCCATGCCGCGACCGTAGCAGGCAAGGCCCGACGCGGGCGGCGCCTCCGTGACCCCACCCCTCCGGGGGTACAGTGGGAGCAGAGCCATGACGAGCGCGAGAGAAGCGGAGCCTGGCGGCTCGCTGAGTGAGGCCCAGGCAGCGGGTCTCGACCGCGAGGACCTGCTCGACATCTATCGGTTGATGCTCGTCACGCGCGGCATCGAGGAGCGCGGCCAGCTCCTCTACAAGCAGGGGAAGATCCCGGGGTCGTTCTACACGGGGCGCGGCAACGAGGGCTCGGCAGTCGGCGTGGCGCGCGCGATGGGGCCCGACGATGTCGGGACGCCGCTGCACCGCCATGTGGGCGTGCACGTGGTGCGCGGCGTCGAGCCGTGGCGCATCTTCGCCCAGTTCATGGGCCGGCAGGACGGGCCCACGCGCGGGCGCGACGGCAACGTCCACTTCGGCGACCTCGCCCTCGGCACGATCGCGCTGTCCAGCCACCTGCCCTCGACGATGCCGGTCGCCGTCGGCTGCGCCCTCGCCTTCCGCATCCAGCAGCAGCCGCGCGTCGCGGTGGCCTGGTACGGCGACGGCTCCGCCCAGCGCGGCGACGTGCACGAGTCGATGAACCTCGCCGCCGTGCGCCAGCTGCCCGTGGTGTTCGTCTGCGACAACAACCACTACGCCTACTCCACGCCCAACAGGCTGGAGTACGCCGTCGAGCACCTCGCCGACCGCGCGGCCGCCTACGGCTTCGAGGGCGTGGTCGTGGACGGCACCGACGTCGTCGCCGTCCACCGCGAGGCGCGCCGCGCGATCGAGAAGGCCCGCGCTGGCGGCGGCCCGACCCTGCTCGAGAGCGTGACGATGCGCCTGGAGGGCCACGCCGTGCACGACGACGCCTCCTACGTGCCGCACGAGCTGCTCGCGGAGTACGCCAAGAACGATCCGGTCGACCGCTTCCGCCGCTGGCTGGCCGCCGAGGCCGGCGTCGGCGAGGACGAGCAGCAGGCCCTGGCCGCCGCGGTGCGCCACGCGCTGGACGAGGCGCTGCACCGCGCCGAGGCCTCGCCCCTGCCCGACCCGGCAACGCTGCTCGACGGCGTCTACGCCCTCCCCGACGCGCTCGATGCGCCCCACCACCGCTGAGCCATGGCCGAGCGCACCTACATCGAGGCGATCACCGAGTGCCTGCGCCAGGAGCTGCGCCGCGACCAGCGCGTCTTCCTGCTGGGCGAGGACATCGGCGGCTTCGGCGGGGCCTTCAAGGCGACGAAGGGCCTGCAGGAGGAGTTCGGGCCGTGGCGCGTCATCGACATGCCCCTGTCGGAGACGGCGATCCTCGGCAGCGCCACCGGCGCCGCGTTGATGGGCCTGCGCCCGGTGGCCGAGATGCAGTTCGCCGACTTCGTCAGCTGCGCCTACGACCACCTCGTCACCGTGGCCGCGAAGCAGCACTTCCGCGTCGGCGACGCGATCCCGATCGTGGTGCGCCTGCCCTCCGGCGGCGGCTTCTCGGGCGGCCCGTTCCACTCGCAGAACCCCGAGAGCACCTTCGCCCACATCCCCGGCCTCAAGGTCGTCTGCCCCTCGACGCCCGTCGATGCGAAGGGCCTGCTGGCCGCCGCGATCGCCGACCCGAACCCCGTGCTCTTCTTCGAGCACAAGCACCTCTATCGCAGCATCCGCGAAGAGGTACCGGAGGAGCGCTATACGATCCCTCTCGGTCAGGCGCGGATCCGCCGCGCCGGGGACGACGTCACCGTGGTGACGTGGGGTGCCATGACGTGGACTGCAGCAGAGGCGGCGGTGACACTCGAAGCCGAGGGGACCTCGGTGGAGATCATCGATCTCCGCACCCTGCAGCCCTGGGATCGCGAGGCCGTGCTGACGAGCGTGCGCAAGACGTCGCGCCTGCTCGTGCTGCACGAGGACACGCGTACCGCCGGCTTCGGTGCAGAGATCGCGGCGACGGTGGCCGAGCTGGCCTTCGAGCAGCTCGACGCGCCGATCCGCCGGCTCGCCGCACCCGACACGCCGGTGCCGTTCTCACCGCCGTTAGAGAAAGCATTCATCCCGCAAGCCGATGACGTCGTCAGGGCCCTGCAGGACCTGGCCGCGTACTGACACGAGAAGAGGACTGGAGACAATGCCAACCACCGCCGCGATCGATGTGGTCATGCCCCAGATGGGCGTATCGGTCACCGAGGGCACCGTCACCCGCTGGTTCAAGCAGGTCGGCGAGCTCGTCGCTGCCGACGAGACCCTGCTCGAGATCTCGACCGACAAGGTCGACACCGAGGTGCCGAGCCCCGGCGCAGGCGTGCTCACGCAGATCCTCGTCCAGGAGGGCGAGACGGTGGAGGTCGGAACGCTGCTCGCCGTGATCGGCGGAGAGGGCGCGGGTGCCGCAGCGGCGCCGGCAGCCCCGGCGGCACCTGCTGCTGCCCCCGTCGCCCAGGCGGCACCTGCCGCTCCTGCTCCCGCCGCCCCGGCCGCACCTGCTGCCGCCAGTGCCGACGATGACGACGCCGACAGCGACACCGACGATTCCGGCCGCACCTTCGTCAGCCCGGTCGTGGCCCGCATCGCCGCCGAGCACCGGATCGATGTCTCGAACATCCCTGGCACCGGCCGCGGCGGCCGCGTCACCAAGAAGGACATCCTCGGCTACGTCGAGGCGCTGATCGCCACCGCCGGCTCCCGCTCGGCCATGGCCGCTGCACCGGCCGTGCCCGCCGCCCCGGCTCCGGCACCGGCCGCCGCAGCCCCGGCCGCTGCCGCTGCCGCTCCCACTCCCGCCGCCAAGGCGCCGGCTGCACCGGTCGCTGCAGGCGAGCCCCTCCCCGGCGAGACGTTCGAGCCGATGACGGCGATGCGTCGCCTCGTCAGCGAGCACATGCGCCGCTCGGTGGACACCTCGGCGCACGTCACCGCCGGCTTCGAGATCGACATGTCGAAGGTCGTCGCGATCCGCGCCAAGCTGAAGAAGGAGTACGAGACCCAGCACGGCGTCAACCTGACGTACCTCGCCTTCGTCGCCCGCGCGACCTGCGAAGCGCTCAAGGACTGGCCGTGGATGAACGGCGAGCTGCGTGGCGACAAGATCGTCTCACGGAGCTACGTCAACCTCGGCATCGCCGTCGCGCTCGACGGCGGCAAGGGCCTGATCGTGCCGAACATCAAGCACGCCGAGGAGAAGAACCTGCTGGGCATCGCGCGCGGCATCAAGGATCTCGCCGACCGCGCCCGCACCAAGAAGCTGCTCCCCGATGACGTCAGCGGCGGCACCTTCACGATCACGAACCCGGGTGGCTGGGGCGCGTTCGTCGGTACGCCGATCATCAACCAGCCGCAGCTCGGCATCCTCGACATGGAGGCGATGGTCAAGCGCCCCTGGGTCGTCCAGGACGAGCACGGCAACGACGTCGTCGGCATCCGCCCGATCATGAACCTGTGCATCTCGTTCGATCACCGCGTGATCGACGGCGCCTACGCCCACCAGTTCGTCAAGCAGATCAAGGACAGCCTGCTGAGCTGGGACGAGAGCGCCTACTAGATGGTCGGTGCATACGTCATGCAGCTCGGCCGCGTCGGCTACGGCGAGGCCTGGGATCTCCAGCGCTCGCTGGCCGGAGCGGTGTCGCAGGGCGCGATCCCCGACACGGTGCTGTTCCTCGAGCACGACCCGGTGATCACGCTCGGCCGCACCGCCACCGAGGGCGAGCTGCACCTGCCCGAGGGCGTGCAGGTCGAGGTGGTCGAGACCGACCGCGGCGGCAAGTCGACCTACCACGGGCCGGGGCAGCTCGTCTGCTACCCGATCCTCGATCTCCACCGGCACGGCAAGGACGTCAAGGAGTACGTGCGGCGGCTCGAGCAGGCGATCATCGGCGCGCTCGAGCAGATCGGCGTCGAGGCCTCGACGATCGACGGCCTGACCGGCGTCTGGGTCGAGGGGCCGAACGCCGCGGGCGAGAACCCGGGCCCGCGCAAGATCGCCTCGATCGGCGTGCACATCACGCGCTGGATCACCACGCACGGCTTCGCGATCAACGTCGACCTCGACCCGACGCCGTTCACGCAGTGGATCACCGCGTGCGGCCTCGAGGCTGCGGCATTCACGACGGTCGCCCGCGAGCTCGGCCGCCCTGTCAGCGTCGAGGAGCTGCGCCCGCTGGCCGCTGCCTCGCTGGCCGGCGTGTTCGGGCTGGAGCTGGACGACCTGCCCGCCGAGGACGGTGCCGGCCAGTGGCCGCAGCCGCGCCACATCGCGATCGCCGAGAAGCCGGCCCGCGGCAGCAACGCCACCGCCTCTGCCATCGGCTCCGCCGATGACGCCGCCCTAGTCGACGACGAGGTGCTCGCGTGACCCCGCCCGCACCGCCTACGTCCGGCTCGCTGCCCGTGGCCGAGCGCCCCCGCCGCCCCGAGTGGATGAAGGTGCGCGCCCCCAGTGCCGACGGCGCCTACTACGACGTCAAGAAGCTCGTGGAGGGCCTCTCGCTGAACACGATCTGCGAGGAGGCGCGCTGCCCGAACATCGCCGAGTGCTGGGGCAAGGGCACGGCGACCTTCCAGATCCTCGGCGACACCTGCACCCGCGCGTGCCGCTACTGCTACGTCAACTCCGGCAAGCCGGAGCACGCGCCCGACCCGCTGGAGCCGCTGCGCCTGGCGCAGGCCGCCGCGCAGATGAAGCTCAAGCACGTGGTGGTCACCTCGGTCGACCGCGACGACGTGCCCGACAAGGGTGCCGGCCACTACGCGGCCGTCGTGCGCGCGCTGAAGGCGAAGCTCCCCGACTGCACGGTCGAGCTGCTGACCCCGGACTTCCTCGACGTCGAGGAGGCCGCGCTGGCGACGATCCTCGAGACCCACCCCGAGGTGTTCAGCCACAACATCGAGACCGTGCGCCGCCTGCACGCGAAGATGCGCGGCTCGCGCGCCAGCTACGACGGCGCCCTCGACCTGCTCGCCCGCGCGAAGGAGGTCGCCGACTACCCCGTGCTGACGAAGTCGGGGATCATCGCCGGCCTCGGCGAGACGAACGACGAGATCGTCGAGACGCTCGCCGACCTGCGCGCGCACGGCGTGGACGTCGTGACGATCGGCCAGTACCTGCAGCCGTCGCCGAAGCACGCCACGATCGACCGCTGGGTGCATCCCGACGAGTTCCGCTGGCTGCGCGAGCAGGGCGAGGCGCTCGGCTTCGGCTCGGTCTTCTCGGGCCCGCTGGTGCGCAGCTCCTATCGCGCCGACGAGCAGAAGCACGCGGCCGATACCGGTCGCGGCGCGGTCAGCTACTAGGCGGCAGCCCTGGCGGCCGGATCGGCGGACGTGTCCGCCTCCGGCCGCTTCGGCAGCACGAAGAGCAGCACCGCCCACAGCGCGGCCACGACAACGAAGCCGATTCGACCATTGCCGGGCAAGGCAAACGTCAGGCCGATCAGCGGGACGCCGACGATGGCGGCCGTCAGCGGGATGCCGCTGACCACGGCGAAGGCTGACCCCGTGGCCTCCGGCCGCACGTGCGGCGCCCGCGTGAACACGTACGTCCACGGCACCGCGCTCGCAACGCCGACCAGCAGGCTGCCGATCGCCGACAGCCACAGCGGCCCGACCACGGCCAGCGCCGCGCAGCCGCCGACCCCCATCGCCGCACTGACGAAGATGCCCTTGCGCACGAGCTCGGGCCGCCGCTGCACGAGCCAGCCAGAGACCGGTCGCGAGGCGACGAGGCCGAGCAGCGTGATCGAGCCGATCACGCCGGCGCGCGCGTTCGAGGTTCCGCCGGCCTTGACGAGCAACGTCACCACCCAGCTCGAGACCATCGGCGAGAGTGCCGCCGACGAGCAGTTCATGACGGCGAGGCGCAGCAGCTCGCGGTCGCGCAGCAGCTCGCGGGTCGAGACGCGCGAGCTGGCGGCGCGGGCCTTGCCACCGGGGCTCCCCGAGTCGGCGACGGTGACGCCCGAGACCCCCGGCGCGGCTTCCGACCGCGGCGCCCACCACGGCGCCATCGCCACCAGCGCCACCACCACGAACAGCTCGGACGAGACGTAGGGCCCGCGGAAGCCGAGCCACGGGTCGAGCTGCGGCACGATCAGCAGCGCGAGGCCCATCGATCCGCCGTTGACCGCGCCGAACGCGCCCAGCAGCTGCGCCGAGCCACCGAGCCGGCGAATCAGGTCGAGCCCGCCGAGGTAGGCGAGCGGCGCCCCGACGCCGAGCAGCGCCCGCGCCCCCAGCACGACCCAGTACGACGTGCTGACGGCCGGCAGCAGGTTGGCGAGGCCGATCACGACCAGGCCCGCAGCACCGACGCGGCGCGCGCCCAGCCGGTCGAGCGCCCGTCCCACCGGCAGCTGCAGCAGCGTGTAGACGAGCAGCACGACCGTCGTCAGGAAGCCGATCGCCCCGACCGACACGCCGTAGTCGGTCGCGAGCTTCGGCGCGACCGCACTGATGTTGGAGTACGACCAGCCGACGGCGAAGCTCATCCCGAGCCCTGCCACGACGGCCAGGACGCGGCCGTGTCGTCCTGCGTGCGCTTCGATCGTCGTCTCCCCCTGGTGCGGTGTTGGTGCGGGCGGGGCAGTGCAGGCACCGCGGCCGGCCCCGGCACCGCCAGCCAACCCTACGGCAGGGCGTACCGCTGCCCAAATGAGGAGGGCCGCCCTCGCGGACGGCCCTCCTGCAGTGCCTGCACACCGGCGCGCGTCGTCAGGCCCGCGCAGCGGGCGGACGCGCGACGGGAATCAGCCGTGCGGCTTCGCCATCTTGCGGAAGTCGAGCGCCTCATCCAGCACCTCGGCCGAGACACCCTTCGCCAGCGCAACCTCGCGCAGCGAGCCACCGCTCTTGACGGCCTCCTTGACGATCTCCGACGCGAGGTCGTAGCCGATGAACGGGTTGAGCGCCGTCGCCGACGACAGCGTCTGCTCGGCGAAGAACGTGTTGCGCTCGACGTTCGCCTCGAGGCCATCCACGCACTTCGTGGCCAGCAGGCGCGACGCGGATGCGAGCAGCCGGATCGAGTCGAGCAGGTTGCGGGCGATCAGCGGCACGTAGACGTTCAGCTCGAAGTGGCCGTTCATGCCACCGATCGTGATCGCGGCGTCGTTGCCGATCACCTGCGCGGCGACCTGCGTGACGACCTCCGGGATGACCGGGTTGACCTTGCCCGGCATGATCGACGAGCCCTTCTGCAGCTCCGGCAGGAACAGCTCGGAGAAGCCGGCGCGGGGGCCGGAGCCCATGAAGCGCAGGTCGTTGGCGATCTTCGTCAGCGAGACGGCGACGACCTTGAGCTGGCCGGACGCCTCGACGAGGCCGTCGCGGGCGGCCTGGCTCTCGAACGGGTCGGCCGGCGGGTTGATGCCGAGACCGGTCTGCCTGGAGAGCAGCGTGCGGACGCGCGCGGCGAACTCCGGGTGCGTGTTGAGGCCGGTGCCGACGGCAGTCCCGCCGAGCGGGATCTGGCCGACGCGCTGGAGCGACGACGAGACACGGGCATGGCCCTCGCGCACCTGCGCGGCATAGCCGGCGAACTCCTGGCCGAGCGTCACCGGGACGGCGTCCATCAGGTGGGTGCGGCCCGACTTGACGATCGGGTCGAACTCGATGGCCTTCTTGGCGAGCGAGTCGGCGAGCAGCTGCAGCGCCGGCAGCAGGTCGTTCGTCAGCTGGTCGAGCGTGGCGAGGTGCACGGCCGACGGGAAGACGTCGTTGGACGACTGGCCCATGTTGACGTCGTCGTTGGCGTGGATGCCCTCGCCGGCGAGCGTCGCAATGACCTCGTTGGCGTTCATGTTCGACGAGGTGCCCGAGCCGGTCTGGAAGACGTCGATCGGGAACTGGTCGTCGAGCTCGCCCCTGGCGATGCGGTCGGCGGCGGCGGCGATGCGCTTCGCCTTGTCAGCGTCGAGCAGTCCGAGCTCGGCGTTGACCGTGGCGGCTGCGCCCTTGATCGCGCCCAGCCAACGGGCGACATGCGTCGGAATCGGCTCACCGGACACCGGGAAGTTGCCGATCGCCTTGCGGGTCTCCCCGCCCCAAAGCTCCTGCTTCTCGCTCATCTGCTCTTCGTCTCCTGTCACACGAACGCTGGAAAGGCTTTCCGAAGGAGTCTAGGTCGGGACCGTGGGGGCTGCGCCAGGAGAAGCGACAGCAGCCCGCGCGGGCACGGAACGAGCGCCCACCCGGGCGCGGCGACCCTAGGCGCTCGCGGCGGCGAGCAGATCGGCCCAGCGCGTCAGCTTGACGCGAGGGCGGCCCTGGACCTCGCCGGCGGCAAGCTCGGCGGCGTCGATCTTCTGCCAGCCGGCGTAGCTGATGACCTGCACGCCGCGCTCGGCGAGCAGGCCGGCGAGATCGCCGGTGGCGGCCGGCACGGGCAGCGTGCCGGCGGCAGCGTCCTCCAGCAGCAGCTCGACCGTCTCGGCCGCGCACTTCTTGTTGGTGCCGATCACGCCGCTGGGGCCGCGCTTGATCCAGCCGGCGCAGTAGGCCCCGGGCACGACCGCCCCCGCCTCGTCGGTGATGCGGCCGCCTGCATTGCGGATCGTGCCGGCGCGCTCGTCGAAGGCCACGCCCGCGATAGCGATGCCGCGGTAGCCGACGCTGCGCAGCACGAGGCTGCAGGGGATCGTCTCGCGCTCGCCCGTCGGCACGGCGCTGATACGGCCCTGCTCGTCGGCCTCGAGGCGGTTGCGCTCGATCACGATCGCCTCGACCTTGCCGTCGCCGAGGATCTCCACCGGCGAGACGCAGAAGCGCAGCTGCAGGCGGCGCGGCTTGCCCGCGAGCGGCAGCGCCGCGATCGCGCGCAGCGCCACCAGGTTGCGCTCGGCGTTCGTGTCGTCGGCGAGCGACGCCTCGCTGACGGCGTCGAGCTCGAGCTCGGCCGGATCGACGATCGCGTCGGCCCCGGCCAGCTCCTGGAGCTCGACCACCTCGGGCGTTGTGAACGCCGCCTGCGCCGGGCCGCGCCGCGCGAGCAGCACGAGCTCCTTCAGCCCGGCCGCCGTGATCGCCTCGATCGCCGTGTCGGAGGTGTCGGTGGCGCGCAGCTCGGCCTCGTCCAGCACCAGCATCCGCGCCACATCGATGGCGACGTTGCCGGCGCCGATCACGACGACGCGCTCGCCGCTCAGGTCGGGTGCGAGGTCGGCGAAGTCGGGGTGGCCGTTGTACCAGGCGACCAGGGCCGTGGCCGGCAGCGAGCCGGGCAGATCCTCGCCCGGGATGCCGAGGCGCCGGTCGGTCTGCGCGCCGACGGTGTAGACGATGGCGTCGTAGCGCTCGGCGAGCTCCGCGTGCGAGACGTCCCGGCCGACCTCGACGTTGCCGAGGAAGCGGAACCCCTCCTTGCCCGCGATCTTCTCGAAGGCCTTGGAGACCGTCTTGATCTTGGGGTGATCGGGCGCGACGCCGAGGCGCACGAGGCCCCACGGCGTCGGCAGCCGTTCGATCAGATCGACGTGGACGGGCAGCTCGGCCGCCAGCAGGTGCCCGGCGGCGTAGAAGCCGGCCGGGCCAGAGCCGATGACGGCAACGCGAAGCGGCGAGCTGCTCACCCGACCAACCCTATGCCCGAGTTGCGACCTGCGCTAGTGGGAGCCGCAGCCCGAGCCGCAGCCGCCACCGGAGCTGTCGGCTGCGCCGTGCTCGTGCTCGTCGCCGTCCTCCACCTGGAAGGACGTGCCACAGCCGCATGCCGACGAGACGTTCGGATTGTCGATCTTGAACCCGGACTCGGTGATCGAGTCGAGGTAGTCGATCGAGGCGCCCTGGAGGTACGGCACGCTGAACGGATCCACGACGATGGTGATGCCGTGCATGTTCAGCTCGTGATCGCCGTCCTGCGGGCCGCGGTCGAAGCCAAGCGCGTACTGGAAGCCGGAGCAGCCGCCGCCCTGGACGGCGATGCGGAGCACCGAAACCTCGTCCTCGGACTCCTCCGCAATCAGGGCGCGTACCTTGGAGGCTGCGCGCTCGGTGACGGTGATGAACTGCGTGGTCTCGACGGTACCCACGGGTGCCCCCTTGGCTTGAACGGAAATCTGGCCGCAAGCGTAGCAATTGCCACCTGATCCGCGGAATCCGTGGGCCGCTCGACGCGCCTCAGCCGCACCGACTTTGTAACAACACTCTCGCACTATCCATCAGGGTCGCGCCCCCCGTTCGTGCCTATGCTTCGTCTGCTACCGTCAGCCCCGGTGGCGAGCGTCCAGTACGCCATCAGCTAGCGGGCACGCTCGGGAGGGATTCGACGTGATCGACAACTGGTTGCCGTTTCTGATCTTCGGCGCATTCGCGCTGATCATCCCGGGAACCATGATCACGGCGAGCTTCGTCCTCTCCACCCGCCCCACGCACCGCACGAAGGCGCGCACCGTGCCCTTCGAGTCGGGCGTCTCGCAAGGGCCGCCCAAGCAGCAGCGCTTCACCGTGAGCTTCTACCTCACGGCCATGCTCTTCATCCTCTTCGACATCGAGATCGTCTTCCTGTACCCGCTCGCCGTGATCCTCAGGAAGCTCGGCTGGTTCGGTTTCACCGAGTTCGGCTTCTTCGTGGCGATCCTCGCGCTCGCGTACGTCTACATCTGGCGGAAGGGAGCCCTGGAGTGGCGCTGAACGACAAGAGCCTGGCCGCACGCGGGCTCCAGAGCGAGCGCGTCCAGTGGGTCGGCAAGGGCCCCGGCGTCTTCGAGCGCGAGGTCGAGAGCCTCGAGACCGAGGTCGGCCTGACCACGCTCGCCAAGGCCGTCGCGTGGGCCCAGACGAAGTCGATGTGGCCCGACACCTTCGGCCTCGCCTGCTGCGCCATCGAGATGATGTCGATCGTCTCGTCGCGCTACGACATCGCGCGCTTCGGCATGGAGGCGTTCCGCTCGTCGCCGCGCCAGGCCGACCTGCTGATCGTCTCCGGACGCGTGTCGCACAAGATGGCGGCGCCGCTGCGCCAGATCTACGACCAGATGCTCGAACCCAAGTGGGTGATCGCGATGGGGGCGTGCGCCAGCTCCGGCGGCATGTTCAACAACTACGCGATCCTCCAGGGCGTCGACCGCGTCGTCCCCGTGGACATCCATGTTCCTGGCTGTCCGCCTCGCCCCGAGGCCCTGATGGAAGGCATCGTCCGCCTCCACGAGAAGGTCAACGCGGGCGTCCCCCCGGCCTACGAGATCCGGGGAGTGGCCGAGTAGTGAGCTACGACGCGCTGCCCGGACTCGTCGAGACGAAGGAGGCCTACGGCGAGACGACGCTCGTCGTCGACCCCGCCCGCCTGCTCGAGGCAGCCCGCTACCTGCGCGACGAGCTCGGCTTCGGCTTCCTCTCCGACGTCACCGCCACCGACTACCTCGGCTGGGGCGACCAGGCCGTCGCCGGCTACATCGGCACTGCCGCCGGGCGCGACCTCAACCGGCCTGGCTCGCACGGCCTCGCGCACCGCCCCGTCCGCAAGCCCAAGCGCTTCACCATGAGCTATCACCTGCTCGCGCTGCGCGCAGGCGCCCCCCGCGTGCGCCTGCAGACCTTCGTCGACGACGGCGAGCCGGTCGAGAGCGTCATCCCGATCTG
>CANNRA010000035.1 GCA_947507735.1 Actinomycetota bacterium | reverse complement strand
CGGCCGCGACCCCGCCGACGGCCCGCCAGCGCATGCGGTTGTCGCCCTGGTCGTGCTGGCCGAGCGCCTCCGCGGCGAGGCCCGCGAGACGATCGCCTTCCTGCACAGGCAAGGCGTCGCGGTGAAGGTGCTCTCCGGCGACCGCCCCGAGACGGTGGCCGCGATCGCACGCGACGTCGGCATCGAGGTGGCCGAGGCGATCGACGGCTCCACGCTCCCCGACGACCCGACCGCCCTCGCCGCGCTCGTCGCGCGCGCCACCGTGATCGGCCGCATCGCCCCCGAGGGGAAGCGCCGCGTCGTCGAGGCGCTCGCCGCGAGCGGCAGCTACGTCGCGATGCTCGGCGATGGCGTCAACGACGTGCCGGCGCTCAAGGCGGCCCGGCTCGCCATCGCCCAGGGCTCCGGCGCGCAGATGGCCAAGAGCATCGCCGACATCGTGCTCATCTCCGGCGACTTCGCGGCGATCCCCCAGCTCGTCTACGAGGGCCGCAAGATCCTGCGCAACCTGCAACGCGTCGCGAAGCTCTTCGTCGCCAAGTCGGCCTTTGCTGCATTCCTGATCGTCTCGATCGGCCTGACGCCGACCGCCTACCCGTTGCTGCCGCGCCACCTGACGCTCGTCGCCTCCCTGACGATCGGCATCCCCGGCTTCTTCCTGGCCCTCGCCCCGAGCAGCGGCAGCTGGCGCTCCAACGGCTTCCTGCGGGCCGTTGGCCGTTTCTCGGTACCCGCCGGCACCGCCGCAGGTCTCGCCGTCCTCTCGTCCTACACCTTCGCCCTGCACGTGCTCGACCTGCCGCTCGTCGAAGCGCGGACCGTCGCAACAACCGCGCTGATGCTGGTCGGCCTCTACCTGATCGTCGCGCTCGAGGCAACGGGCCTGCGCCGCAGCGCCTGGGTGGGCAGCCTGTGTGGCGTCATGCTCACGGCCTACGCAGCAACGATCGCCCTGCCGTGGTCACGCAGCTTCTTCGCCCTGGCCACGCCCAGCGTCGCGATCGTGCTGACGGCCGTCGCAGGCTCGGCACTGGCGCTGCTCGGGCTGTGGTTGACGGGGTCGCAGTTCGCCCCGGGCGGTAGCGCCGAGAGCGACTGAAAGCCGCTAGCCGGCGAGCGGCAAGGCGAGCACCCGCTCGCAGCAGCCCACAGGCGCGTCCCCGGGCTCGAGGGTGCCGGCGCAACCGGCAACGATCCCGGCCAGGACGCCGTCCAGGACAGCAACCCGCACCACCCCCGGTCGAGCCTGCCAGCGCACGCACACGCGAACGTCGGCGCCCACCCGCTGGGTCACGAGCTCGATCCGGCCCCCCTCGGGCGTCTGCTCCTGCGCCTCCACGAGCACGCAGAGAGCAGCGAGCCGCAACGCGCTCCGTGAGGCGGCCACGCACGCGCCACCGTCGTCGTACCTCTCGACGACATCGATGTCCTTGCGCAGCGTGACCCGACGGATCAGCGCGATCGCCTCGACGAGCACGTCCGCCACCGCCACCGGTTCCCGCTCGGTGTCGAGCGGAGCCCGTGCCAGGTCGTCCAGCGCCCCCACGAGCTGGCGCAGCTCCGAGCCGCTCTCGTGCATCTGGGCGAGCCGGTCGGCCTCCTGTGACCCTGGCTCGACCCCACGCGCCATCAGCTCGGCAAGCGCCAGCACGACGAACAGCGGGTTGCTCAGCTCGTGGACGATGCCGCGCGCAAGCCGACCGACCAGGGCGAGTTGCCCCAGCTCGAGCAGGCCGTCATCGGGTTGCCGCAGGTCAGCTGCCTCTGACACGCGCCAAGTATCAGCACAGCCCGCCGCCCCGGCCATCCCCGAAGGAGCGCGACCTGCCCTGCTCAAGTTCCGGCAGGACCCGCCGACAACACCCCCTGACGTCGTCCCCTCGTCGTCGTTCCCACACATGGACAGAGGTCTCTACATAGCCGCTTCCGGCATGATCGCCGATCAGGTCCGCCAGGATCAGATCGCCAACGATCTCGCCAACGTCTCCACGACGGGCTATAAGGCCGACCGCACAGCCCAGCGCTCGTTCGGCGACGTGCTGCTCAGCGAGCGCGATACCGGCCAGCCTGTCGGCCGCGTCGGCATGGGCACCGAGATCGCCGAGATCCGCACCAACATCGCGCCAGCGCCGCTGAAGCAGACCGACGAGTCGCTCGATATCGGGCTCGAAGGTACCGGCTTCCTCGCCGTGCAGACTGCTGCCGGCGCGCGGTACACCCGCAACGGCCAGCTCGCGCTCGCCGCCGACGGCACGCTCCAGACGGCAGGTGGCAACCCGGTGCTCAGCGCCGACGGCCAGCCGATCAAGATCACGGGCCAGGGCGACCTCATCATCGGCGCCGACGGCACGATCACTCTCGGCGGCCAGCCGCAGGGCACGCTCGCGATCGTCGAGCTCACCAACGTCGCCAAGCAGGGCGACCTCCTCTTCACCGGCACCGCAGCTCCCAGCGCGCCCGGCACGACCACGGTGCGCCAGGGGTTCCTCGAGGGCTCCGGCGTGAACACCGCGCAGGCGCTCGTGGACATGATGGCGTCGATGCGGGCGTACGAGTCCGCGCAGCGCGTGATCCACGCGATCGACGACACCCTCGGACGTGGCATTCAGGCCGCGGCGACGGGGTCCTAAAGACGATGCGCATGCTGTCGATCACCGGTAGTGCAACTGAGCGGAACACGCTGGACTGCCCCGTGCAGAAGCCAGGATGGCGCCGACTGCGCCCATCCGCCGCTCAACGAGAAGGAGCACTACGTTGACCGGAGGCCTCTACACGGCCGCTGCGGGGCTCGCCGCCCAGCAGGCAGTTCTCGACTCGCTGTCGAACGACATCGCGAACGTCAATACGCCGGGCTACCGCCCGAGCCGTGTCGCGTTCACCGATCTCCTCTATCAGCAGCAGAGCGGCGTATCGGTGGGCGCAGGCGTCGGGATCATCGATCTCGGCCGCTCCGCCACTCCGGGCTCGCTGCAGCCGTCGAGCAACCCGCTCTCGGTCGCAATCGAGGGCCCCGGGTTCCTCCAGGTCAAGCGCGCCGACGGCACGCTCGCACTCACCCGGTCAGGCGACTTGCAGGTGGATAGCAACGGCACCCTGGTCAATGCCTCCGGCAACCCGATCGAGCCGAAGCTCCAGCTCCCCGCCGGCGCCGACCCGTCGAAGGTCACGATCGGCGTGGACGGCACCGTCACCTACGGCACCGAGGCGATCGGGAAGCTGACGCTCGTCGACGTGCCCGCACCGAACGGCCTCATCTCCGTCGGCGGCGGCCTGCTGCAGACCACTCCCGCGAGCGGCGCGGCAGCCCCGGTCGGCTCGAAGCTGACGCAGGGGATGCTCGAGGCCTCCGGCGTGGACATCGCCAACGCGATGACCTCTCTGATCGAGGCCCAGCGCGCCTACGCGCTGCAGAGCCGCGTCATCAAGACCCACGACGAGCTGGCCCGTATCGCCAACGAGATCCGCCGCTAATGACCCTGCCGATCGACACCACGCTCATGCCCGCCGACGTCCGCTCCGGCGGCGTCCAGGCGCAGAAGCTGTACTCGACGGCACTCAGCTTCGAGAACCTGCTGACGAAGCAGCTCACCCAGAGCATCGCCGACGCGATGAAGGGTGGCGACGACGACTCAGCGAGCGACGGCAGCGACGACGGCTCCGCTGGCGTCACGAGCGGCGGCACCTCGAGCGCCACCTCGCAGCTGCAGGCGCAGCTGCCGACGCTGCTCGCCGACGCGGTGCAGCAGGGCGGCGGCCTCGGCCTCGCGCCCCAGCTCTACCGCGCACTCAAACTGCAGAGCGGGTCCACCAAGTGAGCGCCCTGATCGACCATCTCCGCACCCAGGTGGAGTCGGCCCAGCGCCTGCTCCACGTGCTGCTCGCCCAGCGCGAGTGCATCCGCAAGCAGGACGCGGAGGGCGTGCTCGCCCGCCTCACCGACGTCCAGTCCGAGCTGGCCGTGCGCGAGCGGATCGAGCGCGAGCGCGCCGACCTGCTGCGCTTCGCCGGCAACCGGATCGGCGTCGCCCCCGAGGCCCTGCACCTCGACGACCTCCTGGCCGACATCCCCGCCAACGAGGCCGGCGAGGCACGCAGCCTCAGCGCCGAGCTGAAGGGCTTGCTCTCCGAGATCTCGCAGGTGCACCAGCAGAACAAGATCCTGATCCGCCAGGAGCTCTCCTTCCTCGAGCACCTGATCCGGGCCGTCTCGGGCACGCCTCAGGGCAGCTACTCGATGGGCGGCGGCTTCGCCTCGTCGGCGCCGAAGTACGCGACCGTGGACGCGAGGGTCTAGCGATGGCCTCCACCTTCTTCGGTGTCGAGACGGCGCTGCGCGGCATCCTCGCGCAGCAGCGTGCCCTCGAGGTCACCTCGCACAACATCACGAACGCCGGCACCGCTGGCTTCACGCGGCAGAAGGCCGAGCTCGTGGCCAGCTCGCCCTACGACACGGGCAAGGGCCTTGTCGGGGCGGGCGTCGACGTGCAGGGCTACCAGCGCGTGCGCGACAACTTCATCGACATCCAGCTGCGCGCCCAGACGATGAAGACGGGCTATGCCCAGGCGCGCCAGGACGGGCTGCAGCAGATCACCGGCGCCCTCAGCGAGCCCGGCAGCAACGGCCTCAACTCGCTGCTCTCCAAGTTCTTCTCCTCCTGGCAGGACGTCGCCAATGCGCCCGAGGACGGCGCCAGCCGCGCCGCGCTGGCCCAGAACGCGCAGGCCCTGTCGGCCGGCTTCCACGAGCTCTCCGGCCAGATCGGCGTCGTCACCAGCCAGACCGGCCTCGCCGTCACCGACACGATCTCGCAGATCAACTCGATCGGCCAGCGCATCGCCGCGCTCAACACGACGATCACGGCCGCGATCACTACCGGCAACCAGCCGAACGACCTGCTCGACCAGCGCGACACGCTGCTCGACCAGCTCGGCAGCTTCGCCAACGTCAGCTGGACGGACAACGCAAACGGCACGACCGACGTCACCGTTGGCGGCGCAGCGCTCGTCTCCGGCTCGTCAGCGACGACTCTCGTCGAGTCCGACTTCACGAGCCTCAGCTCCGGCAAGCTCGCCGCGCTCGTCGAGCTGCGCGACACGACGCTGCCCGGCTACCTCGCGCAGCTGGACAGCGTGGCCAAGTCGCTCGCGGACAAGGTCAACTCGCAGCACGCGCTCGGCTACGACCTCGCGACCGGCGCGGCCGGCGGCAGCTTCTTCACCTACACCGCGGGCAGCGAGGCGTTGACGCTCGACCTCAGCGCTGCGATCGCCGGCAACCCACGCCTGATCGCCGCGAGCGACACGGCGCCGGGCTCGACCGGCGCCCAGGCTGGCAACGGCAGCAACGCGATCGCGATCGCCAACCTGCTGAGCGACCCGGCGATCACGGGCAGCTACATCTCTCTCGTCACCAAGATCGGCTCTGACACGCAGGAGTCGACCCGCGAGCTCGCCAACTCAACGGTTCTCGCGAGCACGCTCGACGCGCGCCGCCAGTCGGTGTCCGGCGTCTCCCTCGACGAGGAGATGACGAACCTCATCAAGTTCCAGCGCGGCTTCCAGGCAGCCTCGCGCGCCCTCAACACGATGGACGACATGCTCGAACTGATCATCACCCGCACCGGCAGGGCCGGGCTGTGACGCTCCGCGTGACCTCCGGCATGACCTCGTCGGTCGTGCTCGCCGACATCCAGAACGCCTCGGCCAAGGTCGCCGCGCTGCAGCAGAAGCTCTCGTCCGGCAAGGAGCTGACGAGCGCCTCGGACAATCCGTACGCGGTCAGCCGCGCGCTGCAGCTGCGCAACGACCTCGTCTCGAACCAGCAGTACCAGCGCAACGTCAGCGACGCCACGAGCTGGCACTCGGTGACCGATTCCACGCTCGGGCACATCTCTGACTACGTGCTGCGCGCCCGCGACCTCGTGCTGCAGGGCGCCAACGAGACGAATGGCCCGGGCGGTCGCAGCGCGATCGTGGCCGAGCTCACGCAGATGGTCGACTCGATCAAGTCCGAGGCGAACACCCAGATTGCCGGCCGCTACATCTTCGCCGGCTCCTCCACGACCACCAAGCCGTACGCGCTCGGCGCCAGCGACACCTACGCTGGCAACACCGACACGATCAAGCGCGAGATCGGCCCGGGCGTGCAGATCGACCTGAACGAGGCCGGCAGCGCCGTCATCGGCGACTCCACCGCGGGCCTGCTGAAGAGCCTGCGTGACGCGATCACGCACCTCAACGCGGGCGACACCGCCTCGCTCCAGACCACCGACCTGACGTCGCTCTCGAGCGCGCAGGACGCGGTCATCAATATTCGCGCGCAGGTTGGCGCGCGGCAGACACGTCTCGATACCGCCACATCGAGGCTGCAGGAGGTCGAAGAAACACAGACCGGGCTCCTGTCGAAGACCGAGGACGCCGACATGGCAAAGACCTATGTCGACTTCTCGACGCAACAGGCCGTCTACCAGGCGGCTCTTAAGGCGGGTTCACAGATCGTCCAATCGTCCCTGCTCGACTTTCTGAGATAGCCCAGAAGGAGGCCGAATGCAACTGGAGAGCACGAGATTCGGAAACATCGAGGTCCGCGAAGACGCGGTCCTCACGTTTCCGGATGGACTCATCGGAATGGCGGGAGAGCACTGGGTGCTGCTCGCGCATGACGATGGTCCGTTCTACTGGCTTCACTCGCTCGACGACCCGGATCTGGCACTCCCCATGACAAATCCGTGGACGTTCTTCATCGACTACGAGGTGAAGGTCTCCGACGAGGACACCGCAAAGCTGGGCATCGAATCGCCCGAGCACGTGGCCGTCTTCTGTGTCGTCCGGGCCAGTGATTCGCTGGCAGATTTCTCCATCAATCTGGTTGGTCCGATCGTCATCCACTCGGAGAAGCGCATCGGTGGTCAGTTCATCAATGAGATCGGCGGGTATAACGTTCGGCAGCCCCTCTTTTCCGAGGTGGAGCTGCCCGACGTCCAGCCCGCGACCAACGCCGTCCCCGTGGCGGCGGTAGTCGCGTAAGGGAGGAACCCGATGCTCGTCATCACGCGCAAGGCCGGTGAACAGATCTGTCTGGGCGACGACGTGACCATCACGGTCATGGAAATCTCCGGATCGACTGTTCGTATCGGTATCGAGGCACCCGCAGAGGTCCCGATCTATCGTCATGAGATCTGGGACGCTGTGAAGGAAGAGAACAGGGCTGCCGCGCGGACGAACATCAAGGATCTCCCCTCCGCGAAGGCGCCGCCCCGCTCCTAGTTGGAAAGGAAACGTCCCCTTGTCACTCCGCATTCAGAATAATCTCGAGGCGTTCAACGCCCACCGGCAGCTCACACAGACGTCGGACCTGCAAGCCAAGTCAATGGAGAAGCTCTCCAGCGGCTTCCGCATCAACCGCGCATCCGATGATGCCGCGGGTCTTGCCATCTCGTCGAAGCTCCGCGCCCAGGTGTCGGGTCTCGACCAGGCCGGCCGCAATGCCCAGGACGCCATCTCGCTCGTGCAGACCGCTGAAGGCGCGATGGCCGAAGTCCACTCGATGCTCCAGCGCGTCCGCGATCTCGGGGTGCAGTTCAACAACGGCACCCTGTCGGACTCTGACAAGGGCGCGATCACGGACGAGGTCGATCAGCTCCGGGCCGAGGTCGAGCGCATCGGCTCCGACACCAAGTTCAACGGCATCACCCTGCTCACCGGCGCGTCGTCGATCACGTTCCAGATCGGCGCCGACAGCGGCCAGACGCTCAGCGTGAGCGGCGTCCAGCTGTATGGCACGGGCGGCGGCGGCGAGAAGGTCGATTCCGAGATCTTCAACTTCTCCGGCACGATCAGCCTGACGAGCATCGACGCGGCAATCGAGAACATCTCGACGGCGCGCTCGACCTTCGGCGCGGTGCAGAATCGCCTGGAGCACACGATCAACAACCTCGGCACCCTGCAGGAGAACACGCAGGCCGCCGAGAGCCGGATCCGCGACGTGGACATGGCCAAGGAGATGGTCAACTTCACGAAGATGAACATCCTCCAGCAGGCCGGCACGGCAATGCTCGCGCAGGCCAACCAGTCGTCACAGGGCGTGCTCAGCCTCCTCAGAGGCTAGACAAGAACGGAGCGCGCGGGCTCCTAGAGCCCGACGCCGACGATCGGGGCGGAATGTTGGCGCGGTCGGGGGCAACCCCGACCGCAGCCATCGTCTGCCGTGGCATGGTCCCGGACCGCGTGCCGCAATCGCGCTTCAGGCGCCGCCCCACACCCACCAGAACGCCCAGCCGGGCGATGATCGTCGCTGCCCTCACGGCCCTGCTGCTCGGCAGCGCCGTGCCCGCTCTGCTGCCCACCTTCGCCGGTGCCGCGCAGTTGCACGGCGGCGGCTCCAGCCCCGACGCCGAGCTCATGGTGAGTAGCTCCCTCGCCGTGCCGGTGCTGGTGATGCAGGGCCTCGACGCGCCCGCCGACATCCGCGCGCTTGGCTGAGCTGCCGGTCTAGGATCGCCCGACACGATTCGCGCCGCCGCCGGCGCGCGAAGCAGCCAGGCGAGACGAAGGGAGCAGGATGCGCGACAGGGCGTTCTACGAGCAGGCGGTCGAGAGGTACCTCGGCAGCATCGACGCGCTCGATCTGGAAGGGGTGCTCGCGCTGCTGGCCGATGACCCGATGCTGGTGATCGAGCCGGCCGGCGTCGTCCTGCGCGGCCGCGACGAGGTGCGCGGGGCGCTCGACGGCCTGCTGGGCGAGTCGGCCGGGATGCAGCACGAGGTGCTGGCGCTGATCGTCGACACGGTTGCGTCACGCGTGGCGATCGAGCTGAACTACCACGACACGAAGCAGGCGACGGGCGTGACGACGATCCTGCACGACTCGACGCACCTGCTGTTCGACGGCGACGGGAAGATCCAGAAGATCCAGTTCTGGATGGGGCACGACATCGCCTGAGAGACGGGCGAGGCGGGGCCGCCCCTGAAACGGCCCCGCCTCGGTGTTCGTCCGTTGCTGCTCCGTCGCGGCGTCTCCAGCCGCGACAGTCCTTGCCGCTCCGCCTAGCGCAGGAGGTCGAGCACGCCCTTTGAGGCCTGGTTCGCCTGGGCGAGCATCGCCGTGCCGGACTGCTGGAGGATGCTCAGCTTCGTGAAGGTGACCATCTCCTTGGCCATGTCCACGTCGCGGATCCGGCTCTGAGCGGCCTGCGTGTTCTCCTGCAGCGTCGCGATGTTGTTGATCGTGTGCTCGAGTCGGTTCTGCACCGAGCCGAAGGTCGAGCGAGACGTGGACACGTTCTCGATGGCCGCGTCGATGTTCGCCAGGCTGACCGTGCCCGAGAAGCTGAAGATCGCGGAATCGACCTTGAACGTTGCGCCGGAGCCGTAGAGCTTGGCGGTGGAGACGCTGATCGTCTGACCGTCCTCCGCGCCCACCTGGAAGCTGATCGACGCCGTGCCGGTCAGCAGCGAGATGCCGTTGAACTTCGTGTCGGCGCCGATGCGGTTGATCTCCGACTGGAGCTGAGTGACCTCACCCGTGATCGCCGTCTTGTCTGTGGTGGACAGCGTGCCGTTGTTGTACTGCACCGCCAGATCGCGGACACGCTGCAGCATCGAGTGCACCTCGCCCAGTGCGCCTTCACCCGTCTGCACGAGCGAGATGGCGTCCTGGGCGTTGCGCTGGGCCTGGTCGAGGCTCGAGACCTGCGCGCTCAGCTTCTGGCTGATGGCGAGACCCGCGGCGTCATCCGAGGAACGGTTGATGCGGTAGCCGGACGACAGCTTCTCCATCGACCTGGCTTGCAGGTCGGCAACCCTGGTCAGGTGCCGGTGGGCGTTGAACGCCTCGAGATTGTTCTGAATACGAAGGGACACTCTCTTCCTCCCTGAAGATCGTGATGTGTCAGTCCCCGAACCCGAATCCTTCGAGTCCGTACAGGCCACCTTCCCGCGGCCTGCCTCCTGTGTATCGGTGGATTGCAAAGGCGACTGCATCTCTCAAATGAGTGATTCGCACGAAAGTTTTCGAAAGCCCCGCCGATTACCCGTGCGTGTCAGTCCCCGGAGTCTTTGCCCGTGTGGCGGAGCTGCAGCAGATGGTCGCGAACCTGGGTGGAAGCACCCCGGCGACCGCATCTGGTGGAGGCTTCGCTCAGACGTTGGCCGCTCAGGGGAATTCCCAGGAGGCGCTAGCCGCGGGGACGGGATCCTTCCCCCCGTCCCCGGCGCCTTCCACTGCCGGGGCGACGGGCTCGGCGACCACCGCCGCAGCCACTGCCGCCCTTAGCTCGCTGGCGACCACGACCCCGGTCGACAGCACCTCGTTCGGCGATGATGGCGCGGCCGTGAGCAACCTGCCGACCGCCGGTCTCACGACCTCGGCGAGCACGCTCGACCAGCTGATTCGGCAACTCCCGTCGAGCGCGGCCACCGGCACTCCCGCCCAGCGCACGCTCGCCGCGGCGCAGCAGGCGATCGGGATCACCGAGAGCCCTGCCGGCTCGAACGACGGCCCCGGGCTCGCCATCTTCCGCTCTGCCGTCGCCGGCGCCGAGGCCGGCCAGCCCTGGTGCGCCACCTTCGCGTCTTGGGCCGCCCGCCAGGCCGGCACCCCGGTCGGCAGCTCCGGCCAGGGTATCGCCTCGGTGCAGGGAATCAGCGACTGGGCGGCTCAGACGAGGCGCCTCCAGCCCCCGAGCGTCATGCCCTCGCCCGGCGACCTCGTCCTCTTTGGCAGCCACCACATCGGCGTCGTCGAGTCGGTCAATGCCGACGGCACGCTGACCACGGTCGAGGGCAACTACCGCAACTCCGTGCAGCACGTGCACCGATCGCCCCGCGAGGCGACCGGCTACGTGAAGCTCGGCTAGCGCCCGCCGCCCCGCCCCGCCCGGGCAGAACGCCAGGCGCTCGAAGCCGGCTGGCTGTGATCGATCAGCAAGGCGAAGAGCGTGGGCTGGATCACCCGCGTCCCGCCTGACTGAGCCGCGGCCGCCCTGGTTCCGCTGAACCCCCCATCGGTGACAAGCGCCGCCGTCTTCTGCGCTACCGCAGCGGTGACGCGAACTCCAAGCGCTGTGGCTCGAGCCGCCAACGAGGCCCGCTCATGCTCATCGCACCCGGTGCAGACCACCCTGCCACCGACCCGAATCGGCTCGCCGTGCGTCCAGTTGGCCGGAAGCGGTTGAAGGCCGACGCTCGGATGCGGGTACCCATCAGCCACCCCCTCCGGAGATAGCTCGTACCAGCGAGCTCGGCGAGGCCCGCAGTCTCGTCGAGACGTCGCTCGCCGTCTTCAGGAGCATGTATCCACGACGACGCCTTCGCCAGACTGGCTCAATGACCGAGCCCTGAAGGCAGGGTCGCTCACGCCGGCCCCCTACCTTCGACGCGATCGGCACGTTCGCTGCGGACTCTAAGGGTGGTGTCCAATGTCGATGCCCGCCCAAAGGCGGAGCGCCCGGCTTTTCAGCCAGGCGCTCCGTGTCCCCTTGAGTGCCGTGCACGCGTCCCTTCGTGCAGCGGCTATGTGTGCCTGGCACGCGTCCCTTCGTGCTTCGGCTATGTGGGGAGGCAGCCCGCGTCCCTTCGGGCCGCCTCCCCTGTTCGTCCCCTAGGCGAATGCTCCAGGGGAACTACTGCGCGGACTAGCCGCGAAGAAGGCTCAGCACACCCTGCGACGACTGGTTCGCCTGAGCGAGCATCGCAGTGCCGGCCTGCTGGAGGATGTTGAGCTTGGTGAAGTTGACCATCTCCTTCGCCATGTCCACATCCTTGATCCGGCTCTCGGCGGCCTGCGTGTTCTCCTGCAGCGTGCCGAGGTTGTTGATCGTGTGCTCCAGGCGGTTCTGCACCGAGCCGAAGGCCGAGCGGGCGCTGGAGATATTCTCGATCGCCGCGTCGATGCTCGACAGGCTGACCGTGCCCGAGAAGCTGAAGATCGCAGAGTCGATCTTCTCGCTGCCGCCCGTGCCATACAACTGGACGCCGCTCACGGTGATGGTCTGACCATCCTCTGCGCCGACCTGGAAGGTGATCGACGACGCGCCGGTGAGCAGCGCGATGCCGTTGAACTTCGTGTCGTTGCCGATGCGGTCGACCTCAGCCTGAAGCTGACCGACCTCATCCGTGATCGCCGACTGGTCGGCGCTGGACAGCGTGCCGTTGTTGTACTGCACCGCCAGATCGCGGACACGCTGCAGCATCGAGTGCACCTCGGCCATGGCACCTTCACCCGTCTGCACCAGCGAGATGGCGTCCTGGGCGTTGCGCTGAGCCTGGTCGAGGCCCGAGACCTGCGCGCTCAGCTTCTGGCTGATCGCGAGCCCGGCGGCGTCATCCGAGGCACGGTTGATGCGGAAGCCGGACGACAGCTTCTCCATCGACTTGGCCTGCATGTTGGACGTGCTGGTCAGCGACCGGTGGGCGTTGAACGCCTCAAGATTGTTCTGAATACGAAGGGACACGTCTCTTCCTCCTTGAAGATCGTGACAGCATTTCCACGGTCACTCCATGTGACCGCTTGAGGTTCGGCATCCGTGCCTCGCCTACAGTTCAGTGATCGGCGGCGAGCCTTTGCTCTTTAGGGCCGATTTCCAGGGGTTTTGTGAATCCCTCGATCGAGTGTCACTCGATCTGACCTCACGCGAGGACGTCGACGTGCGGCAAGCCATCGCCGTCGTCGTCGTCAGCCTGGGCGTCCTCCGCCGCGTGCTCGTCCTTGCGGCCGGGCTCGTGCTCCTGCTCCTCGTCACGGCGCCGACGGGCGACGCGCGCAGCGGCACTGACGGCAGCAGCGCTGCCGAAGGTGAGATGGGCGACGGGCTGAAGACCGTCCACCGGCGATCAGCCTAGGAGCGACCGGCCCCAGGGCCACGAGTCGCGAGCGCGTGCTCGACGAGCGCAACCGTCTGGGCCTTGAGGATGCGGCGCGCCGCGATGACCGCGGCGAGCCAGGTGACGTGCAGGCCGATCACGCCGGCGACGAGGCCGCGCAGCAGGGCGTCGGGCAGGCTGGCGCCCTTGCTCGTGCTGCCGTAGGTGATCAGCGCGAAGGCGATCAGGCCGCCGTACCCCTTCGCCTTGCGGATCTTCGCAGCGGCCGTCGGGTGATCGTGAAGCGAGACGAGCTGGGGGCCTGTGGGCAGGCCCTCCTCGTTGAGCTCGACCGAAGCCTCGGCATCGGCCTTGCCCTTCTTGCCCTTCTTGCCGGTGTCGGCCTTCTTGCTCACGCGGCCCTACCGGCGAGCGAACGGAGGCGCTCGAACACGAGGCGGACGACGCGCTCCTGCGCCCGCTTGTCGATCTCCTCGAACTGGATGCAGTAGACGTCGGGGAGCGGGCGCCGCGTGATCTTGCCGGCAGCCTGGATCACCGTCTCGTCGGGCATGGTGATGTCGAACTTGATGCGGTCGTTGAGCTCCGCCTCGAAGCCCTGCAGGCGCACACGCATGCCGCCACCGGACATGTCGAAGGTCGTGCCCTGCACCGAGGGCACCTCCTCCTCGTCCGCCGCCGGCAGCCGGTCGGGCGTCGCCTTGACAACGAGATTGGTGGAGGCCCGGACGTAGTTGCGCCGCTGATGGATCTCCGGCTCGCCGTCGATGACCACGAGCAGTGCCGGGATCGGGATGCGAACGAACTCCGAGACCACGCCGCGGACGCGCACGACGCCGCGATCACAGATCCAGTCGAGATAGACGACCGCGCCGCGAGGCAGGGGGCGCTCGGTGCGGCCGTCGGACGGCATCGCGATGGTGAGGCTGCCTTCGCCCGTCTCCTCGATGCGGGAGCGGAGTTCCGTCTCCCACTCGACGACGTAGACGCCGACGGACTGATTGATGTTGGGAAGTGCGATCAAGGAAGCACCATACTCGCCAGCGTGACCGGATCTGCGGGAGCGAGACCGAAACCGACGGTGTCGCCGCTTGCAAGATACGAGATCGGCAGGCGCGAGGAAATACTTAAGGCGACCTGTGCGCCAAGCGAGGGCGCCTCATCCAGGCGCGTGATCAGGATGCGATCGACGCCGATACGGGCCGCGAGCGCGTCGAGCAGCTCCTGCGACGGCTCGATCTCGGCCGACGCGGGCACCAGGAAGTGCGTCTCGTCGGGACGCAGGGCAAGCAGCAGGCTCTCTAGCCGGGCCATGCTCTCGGGGTCGTTCGGATAGACGCTGGGCGTGTCCACGACGATCAGGTCGTCGGCAACGAGACGTCCTGCGGCCATCGGCACCTGCGAGGGCAGGTCAGCGATCTGGAGATCGACGCCGATGCCGTCGGTCAGGTAGCCGAGCTGCAGCGCGACGCGCGGCGACTCGAGGCTCATCGCACCCACCGAGAGGCCCCCCTCCACGGCGAAGGCGTGGCAGAGCTTGGCGGCAGTGACCGTCTTGCCGGAGCCGGGGCCCCCAACGAGCGCGATCATGTGGCGCTTGCCGCGCCAGGCGCTCTTCACCTTGATGCGCTTTGCAAGCGCGGCACGGGCCTGGTCGCGCACCGGCATGTCCGTGGCGAACGGGCGCACGTCACGAGCGACGTCCTTGTGGATCTGCAGGACCAGCGACTCGGGCAGACCGGCGGCGCTGAGCGTCTCGGCCAGGGCGACGAGCTCGGCAGGCGAGCGCCTCGCCGG
>CANNRA010000034.1 GCA_947507735.1 Actinomycetota bacterium | reverse complement strand
GTGTCGTTCGGATGGGCCCACATCGCCTCGGAGATGTCGACGCCGACCTTGCCCTTGACGACGTCGAACGCCGCCACGACCTCGACGTCGCTGATGTGGTACCCGCCGAGGTTGACGTGCATCAGGCCGGGAACGAACTCGTTGTTATCGGCGTCCTTGTAGAACTCCAGCCCCTGCATGAAGGAGTTGGCGCAGTTGCCGACACCGATGATCGCGACGCGCACCTTCTTGTTCTGGCGCGGCTTGCCCTTGCTTGCAGCCATGTGGTCCTTTCGGCCGGCGGCCCCGAAAGGCACGGTCCGGCGACGGTTCGGTTCGAATGGGATGGCGAGGCGCTGAGCCAGCGACTCGAGGATGACGTCGTTGGCGTTGCTCTGGGCCTCGAAGGCCGCCTCGTGGATGCGCCGCTTCAGCTCTGGCGGCATGCGCAGCACCACGACTCCGCTTCCCCCGGCCGCGTTGCTCGTGCGGCCGCTGGGGGAGAACGGAACAGAGAAACGCTCGGCGAGGATGGCCACCGCGACGTCGTTGACCGACGCGCTGCGCGCGACGGCCTCGTCGACGACGGCCTGTTTGATGCTCGGAGGCATCCGTACGAGGACACCTGTTCTGGTTCCTTCAGCCATAAGTGCTAGCAGGATAGCGCACTGATGCGGACGGAGGGAGGGCGCCACTTGAGCGGTTGAGTGCTAGCAGTGATAGCACGGAGGTGAAAGCACCCACAAAGCCGCTCTTAATGCGGCTTTGTGGGTGCGCGGTGGAGTCGGGGCAGGGTGGCGCGTGGCGTCCAGCGGGCCCGGAGCGGGCGGCGTCTACTCGCTGGAAGGCTGCTGAGCCGCGCGCTCGCGCAGCTGCGAGCGCACCGCGAAGATGCGCTGGAGCACCGTGATCCAGGCCATCGCGGCCAGCACGTAGATCACGATCGATAGCGCGCCCCACGGCGCCAGCACGAGCCCCGTGGTGATCAGGGCGACGCGCTCGGCCCGGGAGCCGATACCCATGTTGCCGCGCAGACCCAGGATCTCGGCCTTGGCGCGGGTGTAGCTGACCAGGAACGAGCCGGCGATCGCCGCCACGGTGAAGGCCAGCGACACGGTGTTGCCATTACGCGCCTCGATCAGGGCGATCGCGCCAAGCATGAACACCTCGCTCACGCGGTCGGTGGTCGAGTCGAGGAAGGCGCCGAACGGCGTCGTCTTGCCGCCTGCGCGAGCCAGCGCGCCGTCGAGGATGTCCAGGATCGAGCCGAGCACGAAGACGCCGGCGCCCGTCCAGAAGAAGAGGATCTCGTTGCGGTACTCGAAGTAGGCAAGGACGGCCGAGACGGCGCACAAGGTGACGCCGACGGCGGTCAGCTGGTTGGGCGTGACGCGGGTGCGGGCAAGGCCGCGCATCGCGTTCATCGCGGCCTGGCGGACGCCATCCTCGTACCACGACTTGAAGCGGTCGAAGCAGCCGAGCAGGCTCACGCGGGCTGTCGCAGACCGAGGCTGGCTGGCGCCAGGCGGCGACCGCAGCGCAGGATGACGAAGGCGGCGCCCGCGATGATGACACCACCGATCACGTCCAGCCAGAAGTGATTGGCCGTCGCCATCACGCAGAACCAGACCCAGGCCGGCCAGGCGATCCAGACGGCCCTGGTGTACCAGCGCTTGCACATGAAGGCGAGGCTCACTCCGACGATGAAGGCATCGGCGGAGTGGAGGCTCGGCATGGCGGCGTACGGGTTCGCGGCGAGCTGGACGAAGCCGGAGCCGTGGTTGAGCGAGCCGAAGTTGGCCATCGAGTCGGCGAAGCCGAAGTCGGGGAACATGCGGGGCGGAGCGGTCGGCACGAGGGCGTAGCCGATCAGGCCGAGCACGTTGGCGAAGAGGATCCAGTTGCGGAAGCCGCGGAACTCGTCGTGGCGGCGGAAGTAGACCCACACCATCGCCAGGCCGACGACGGTGAACTCCGAGTTCCAGTACGTCCAGGCAGTGGCGGTGCCCAGCCACTGGGTCGTCTCGGTGAGGTTCTGCAGGGTCAGCTCGAACAGGCCCGTGACGTTGCGCTCGAAGTGAATGATCTTGAGGCCGTTGGCGAACGCGGCGGCGGCGTCGCGATCGGCCAGGCCACGGACGATCTGGTAGAGGCCGAGGAAGCCGAACCAGATGGCGACCTGGAGGCCGAGATCGCGCCAGCCGCGCGGCAGCCGCCGGCTAGCCGGGCTACGCATCGTGGTCGTCTCGAGTTCTGCCGTTCCCATGTTCATCCCCTTGCGGCGCGCCCAAACGCGACCGGCTTCGTTGCGGAAGTGTAACGAGCCGGGCGGCGGCCTGTGCAGCGCGGCCCGGGCTGCGCTGACGGCGCCGCCGCGGGTGCTAGCCGCCGATGTACGACATCTCGACCTTCGGCAGCCGCGCCGTTCCCTCGCTGCGGATGTCGGAGTAGCGGTCGGTGCGGGCGCGCCAGACCCCGGCGACGGCAGCGTCCAGCTCGCCGTCGGTGGCACCGCCACGCAGGAGCGCCCGCAGGTCGGTTCCCTGGGTCGCAAAGAGGCAGGTGAAGAGCTTCCCCTCGGCCGAGATGCGTGCCCGCGTGCAGTCGCTGCAGAAGGCCTGTGTCACCGAGGCGATCACGCCGATCTCGCCGCCGCCGTCGGTGTAGCGCCAGCGCCGCGCCGTCTCGCCGCGGTAGTTCGCGTCGGCCGGCTCCAGCGGGAGCTCAGCGGTGATGCGACGCACGATCTCGGCGGCGGGCACCACGTCGTCCAGCCGCCAGCCATTCGTCGCGCCGACATCCATGTACTCGATGAAGCGCAAAATGTGGCCGCTGCCGTGGAAGAGGCGCGCCATCGGCAGGATCGAGGCGTCGTTGACGCCCTTCTTGACCACCATGTTCACCTTCACGGGCGCGAGGCCCGCCGCTGCGGCCGCCTCGATCCCCTCCAGCACCTTCGCCACCGGGAAGTCGACGTCGTTCATGGCCTGGAAGGTCGCGTCGTCGGCGGCATCGAGGCTGACCGTGACGCGCTTCAGGCCGGCATCGCGCAGCGCCTGCGCCTTCTGCGGCAGCAGCGCCCCGTTGGTGGTGAGCGTCAGATCGAGGCCGGGGATCTCGGCCAGCATCGCCACGAGGCGCTCGATGTCGCGTCGCAGCAGCGGCTCACCGCCGGTGAGGCGGATCTTCTCGACGCCGTTCGCGACGAACGAGCGGGCGAGGCGGGTGATCTCCTCGAAGCTCAGCAGATCCTTGCGCTCGAGGAAGGGGTAGTCGCGCCCGAACACCGTCTTCGGCATGCAGTAGACGCAGCGGAAGTTGCAGCGGTCGGTGACCGAGATGCGCAGATCGCGCAACGGACGGTTGAGGGTGTCCTGCAGTTGCACCGTCGAAGCGTAGCCCGCGCAGGACGCGAGGCGGGGCTGCTCAGCTCGCTGCTGGGAGGGAGCTGCGCGAGGCGAACCCGGCGCCACGCCCGCGCTGCGACTCGGCGCCGGTTCCGGCACCTGCCGGAACGCGCTCCTCGATGCCGGTGCGATTGGCCCGCTCGAGCAGATCCTCGTTCATGACGAAGCTCGACAGCTCGAGCTCGTGCGCCAGGCTGATCCCGACGAAGCGCACGCCGGCGAACCAGCGGCCCGCCATCGGTGCCGAGTGCATGACGACGCCGTCGAGGCTGAGGTTCAGCTTCGGGTTGGAGAAGCGCAGCTCGACCGTCATCGGCGTGCCGGCACGCACCTGCACGTCCACCAGCAAGCCGACGCCACCCGACGAGATGTCGATCGTCTCGGCCTTGAACGGCGCGCGGCTGCCCGTCGCCAGCATCGAGCGGCAGTTGACGAGCCGGCGCGTGCTGACCCGGTGGCGGTAGCGGCGTTCCTGTGCTGCCATGGCTCTCTTATCGGCGCAATCGGCAGGTCGTTCACACCCCGAATGGGGGATGCCGGTCTGAGGCCGGTGGGAGGCGGCCGCTGCTCAGGCAGGCTCGGGCTCGGCCCAGACCTGCACGAGGTGCACGATCGTGGCCGTCGCTGCGCCCATGTCCTGGACGCAGATCCACTCGCGACAGGAGTGGTAGTCGTGCCCGCCGGTGAAGACGTTCGGCGTGGGCAGGCCGAGCTCCGAGAGGCGCGCCCCGTCGGTGCCGCCGCGGATGATGGCGCGGCGCGGCTCCAGCCCTGCGCGCCGGATCGCCTCCTCGGCCGCGGTCACGGCGCGCGGCAGGCGGTCGATCGCGGCCTTCATGTTGCGGTACTGCACCTGCTGCTCGAAGCTGATCTGGGCGCGCGGCTCCTCGGCTGCGACCCGGTCGGCGAGGCTGCGCAGGAAGGCGACATGCGCGGCCAGCTTCGCGTCGTCGTGGTCGCGCACGATGAAGACGAGCTGCGCCTCCTCGGCGCCGGCCTCCATGCGCACCGGATGGACGAAGCCCTCGCGGTCGTCGGTCGTCTCGGGGGAGAGCGTGTCCTTCGGCAGCAGCTCGACGAGGCGGGCGGCCAGCTTGATCGGGTTGACGAGGCGGCCCTTGGCGCTGCCCGGGTGCACCGAGTGGCCGCGCAGCGTGATCACGACCTGGATCGCCGAGAACGTCTCGTCCTCGATCTCGCCGGCCCGGGAGCCGTCCAGCGTGTAGGCGACGTCGCAGCCGAACTTCTCGAGGTCGAAGCGCTCGACGCCCCGGCCGACCTCCTCGTCCACCGTGAAGGCGATGCGCACCGGGCCGTGCGGCAGTTCCGGATGGGCGACGAGGTACGTGACCGCCGCCATGATCTCGGCCACGCCGGCCTTGTCGTCGGCGCCGAGCAGGGTGGAGCCGTCGCTCGTGACGATCGTGTGGCCGATGTGGTCGGCGAGGTCGGGCGCGGTCTCCTGGTCGAGCACCGCCGACAGGTCGCCTGGCAGCGGGATGCGGCCGCCGTCGTAGCGCTCGTGGAGGCACGGCTTGACGTCGGTGCCGCTCACCGCGTCGCTCGTGTCGACGTGCGCGAGCAGGCCCACCACCGGCGCCGGTGCGTCGGTGGTGGCGGGCAGCGTCGTGAAGACGTAGCCGTGCTCGTCCAGCTCGGCGTCGGCCAGGCCGAGCGCCAGCAGCTCCGCCAGCAGCAGGCGTGACAGGTCGAGCTGCTTCGCTGTCGTCGGCTGCGTCAGCGAGCTCGGATCGGACTGGGTGTCGATGCGGACGTAGCGCAGGAAGCGCTCGAGCGCCCCCGGGGCGAGCTCGCGGGCGAGGTCGGAGGCGAAGGCGTCGGCAGACATGCCGGTACGGTAGTCCGCGATGCTTCCGATGCTCGTCGTGGTCGTGCTGACCGCCGTCTGGGGCTACACCTTCGTGCCGGTCAAGGAGGCTGTCGCCCTCTACCCGGTGCTGGCCTTTCTCGGCGTGCGCTTCCTGATCGCGAGCGGCGTGCTGGGCCTGGTGGCGCTGCCCCGGCTGCGCCGGCTGCCGCGCGACGGCTGGGCGCTCGGGGTCGCGGTCGGCCTGCTGCTCGGGGCCTCGCTCGCCCTGCAGACGGCCGGTCTGCAGCGCACAACCGTCTCCTCGACCGGGTTCATCACCGGCCTCTACGTCGTGCTGACGCCGCTCTTCGGGCTGATCCTCTTCCGCCACCGGATCGGGCTGGTCGGCTGGATCGGCACCGGCGTCTCGATCCTCGGGCTCGGGCTGATCGCCGGGGCGCCGGGTGGCGGCCTCGTGGGCGACCTGCTGGTGCTGGCGAGCTGCCTCACCCAGGCGCTGCAGATCCTCTTCCTCGGCCGCTGGGCCGGGCGCTACGACGGGCTGGCCCTGACGTTCGTCGAGGTGGTGGCGTGCACCGTCGGGCTGCTGGTGGTGGCCGGTGCGCTGGGCGAGCTGCACCTGCCACACGGCGCCATCGTCTGGCGCGGCCTGCTGATCACGGCGATCCCGGCGACTGCGCTCGCGCTGTTCGCTCAGATCTGGGTGCAGCAGCGCATCCCGGCCGCGCGCGCCGCAATCCTCTTCACGCTCGAGGTGCCGTTCGCAGCCCTGTTCGGCATCGTGCTGCAGGGCGACAGCCTGGGCACCTGGGGCTGGCTGGGCGGCGCGTTGATCGCGGTGGCGATCGTCATCGTCGAGCCGGCGGCGACGCAGTGGCTCAGATCAGCCAGCGGCCGTCGCGCTGCACGACTACGCCGTCCAGCTCGATCGTCCCGCCCGAGCGCAGGTCCTTGACGATGTCCCAGTGGATCGCACTGGTGTTGAAGCCGCCGACGCGCGTGTAGCTCTGGCCGAGGGCAAGGTGGATCGTGCCCGCCATCTTCTCGTCGAAGAGCGTGTTACGCAGGTAGTTCGTGATCCCCTCGTTGCAGCCGATGCCGAGCTCCCCGAGGCGCCTGGCGCCCGCGTCGGTGGCGAGCGCTGCGTGCAGGGCGTGCTCGCCGCGGCTGGCGGTCGCCTCGACCACCTCGCCGGCGCGGAAGACGAGCCGGATGCCCTCGATCAGGTGGCCGTCGCTCTCGGCGGGGAACTCCGCGAACTCGATCACGCCCTCGGCCGAGTCCTCGACCGGGGAGAAGAAGAACTCGCCGTCGGGCAGGTTGTGGTGCCCGGTGCTGACCGCGCCCTGGCGTCCTGCCAGCGACAGGCGCAGGTCGGTGCCGGCGCCGGTGATGCGCACCTCGCTCGCCGCGTCGAAGGCGTCGCACCAGACGCGCATCCGCTCGCCCAGGGCGAGCCAGTCCTGCAGCACCGCGTTGAAGAGGAAGTCGGTGAAGGCCTCGGTGGTCATCCCGGCCTCCTGCGCGAGGGCGGGCGTCGGCCACTGGCAGCCGACCCAGGGGATCTCGTCGTTCATCGAGCGCGCGAAGAACGGCCGGCGCGCCTTGCGCACCAGTGCCATCTGCTCGCTGCTCAGGTCGGCCTCCTGGCGCATGTTCTCGGGCGCCAGGATCGACACGCGCGCATCCATCTGCTCGATCAGCGCCAGGTCGGCGGGCGGCAGCTGGCCGACCAGCTCGTCGGGGGCGTGCCGGGCCCAGTTGAGGTCGACCGGCCACTCCGTCCACGACATGCGCGTGATCGCGTAGGCGCCGCGCTGCGCGATCTGGCGCACCACCTCGTCGTGCAGGGGGCGCGCGAGCGGCGTCGTCCGCACCAGCACCTGCCAGCCGGGCTGGACGTTCAACGAGTGCTCGACGATGAGCTTGGCGTAGGCGACGACGCGCGGATCGGTCATAGCCCGGACTCTAGCCAGCGCGGCTGCGGTCGATCCTGGTGCTGAGCCTGCTGCGGAGGGCCGTGGGGTGCCCGTGCGGGCGGCCCTGAAAACATCTGCTATAAACAGACTAAGATTTCTTCAGTAGCTCTTTCACCACCCAGGAGGAAGCCCTATGGCAAAGGTCATCGGCATCGATCTCGGCACGACCAACTCGTGCATGGCAGTCATCGAGGCGGGCGAGCCCACCGTCATCCCGAACGCTGAGGGCGGGCGCACCACGCCGTCGGTCGTCGCGTTCACCAAGGATGGCCAGCGCCTCGTCGGCGCCCCGGCGCGCCGCCAGCAGGTCACGAACCCGCAGAACACCATCTCCTCGATCAAGCGCTTCGTCGGCCGCAAGTGGGACGAGGTCAGCGACGAGATGACGATGATCCCGTACGAGGTCGTCAAGGGCGACAGCGACGACGTGCGCGTCACGGTCGACGACAAGCAGTACGCGCCGCCGGAGATCAGCGCGATGATCCTGCAGAAGCTGAAGGCCGACGCCGAGGCGTACCTGGGCGAGACCGTCACCGATGCGGTGATCACCGTCCCGGCCTACTTCAACAACTCGCAGCGCGAGGCCACCAAGGACGCGGGCCGCATCGCCGGGCTCAACGTGCTGCGGATCATCAACGAGCCGACCGCGGCCTCGCTCGCCTACGGCCTCGACAAGGAGACCGACCAGACGATCCTCGTCTTCGACCTCGGGGGCGGCACGTTCGACGTGTCCGTGCTCGAGCTCGGCGACGGCGTCTTCGAGGTCAAGTCGACCGCCGGTGACAACCACCTGGGCGGCGACAACTTCGACAAGGCGATCGTCGACTGGATGGTCGGCGAGTTCAAGAAGGACAAGGGCATCGACCTCTCGGCCGACAAGATGGCGCTCCAGCGCCTCTACGAGGCCGGCGAGAAGGCCAAGATCGAGCTGTCGTCGACGATGACCACGCAGATCAACCTGCCGTTCATCACGGCCACGACCGAGGGCCCGCAGCACCTCGACCTCTCGCTGACCCGCGCCAAGCTCGAGGAGCTGTGCCACGCCCTGCTCGAGCGCACCGTTGCGCCGACGAAGCAGGCGCTCAAGGACGCCGGCGTCGCTGCCGCGGGCATCGATCACGTCGTTCTGGTCGGCGGCATGACCCGCATGCCGGCCGTCGTCGAGAAGGTCAAGTCGATCATCGGCAAGGATCCGCACAAGGGCGTCAACCCGGACGAGGTCGTCGCCATCGGCGCCGCCATCCAGGCCGGCGTGCTCAAGGGCGAGGTCAAGGATGTCCTGCTGCTCGACGTGACGCCGCTGTCGCTCGGCATCGAGACCAAGGGCGGCATCTTCACCAAGCTGATCGAGCGCAACACGACGATCCCGACCCGCAAGTCGGAGACGTTCACGACCGCCGAGGACAACCAGCCCTCGGTCGAGGTGCACGTGCTCCAGGGCGAGTCCGAGATGGCCGCGTTCAACAAGACGCTTGGCAAGTTCCAGCTCGTCGGCATCCCGCCGGCGCCGCGCGGCGTGCCGCAGGTCGAGGTCAGCTTCGACATCGACGCCAACGGCATCATCAACGTCTCCGCCAAGGATCTCGGCACGGGCAACGAGCAGCAGATCCAGATCACCGGCGGTGGTGGCCTCAAGGACGAGGAGATCAAGCAGATGGTGAAGGAGGCCGAGGAGCACGCAGCCGAGGCATCCCGCCTGCGCGACCTCGCCGAGGCCAAGAACCAGGCCGAGGGCCTCGCCTACAGCACCGAGAAGAGCCTCAAGGAGAACCGCGACGCGATCGACGCCGCCGATGCGGCCACGATCGAGGGCCGGATCATGGAGCTGAAGACGGCGATCGAGGGCGGCGACGCCGGCGAGATCCGCGCGAAGACCGAGGCGCTCGAGGAGGCCTCGCACAAGCTGTCCGAGGCGGTCTACGCGAAGGCGACGGCGGCCCAGGCAGGCGGCGCAGCCGGCGACGGCGCGGCTCCCGGCCCGGTCAACGACGACGAGGTCGTCGAGGACGCCGACTACGAGGTCGTGGACGAGGAGAAGAAGTAGGTGGGCGAGGAGCAGCAGCGCGCGGCCGACGACGCCGCAGCCGAGGACATGACCTCCGAGGGCGGGGAGCAGCAGGAGCACTCCCCGCTCGAGGCGGCCCTCGGCCTGCTCGCCGAGGCCGAGGCGAAGCGCGACGAGTACCTGGCCGACCTGCAACGGCTCGCCGCGGACTTCGACAACTTCCGCAAGCGGGTCGCCCGCGACCAGGAGTCGCTGGTGCAGCGCGCCGGCGAGCGCCTGGTCAAGGAGTTGATCCCGGTGCTCGACGACCTCGAGCGTGCCGCCGAGGTCGCGGCCAAGACCACCGAGACGACCCTCGCCGAGGGCGTCGGCATGGTGCATCGCGCCCTGCACGGCCTGCTCACCAAGGAGGGCCTGCACGAGGTCGAGGCCGACGGGCAGTTCGACCCGCACCGGCACGAGGCCCTGATGCAGCAGCCGTCCGAGCAGCCCGAGGGCACCGTCCTCTCGATCCTGCAGAAGGGCTGGCGCCTGGGCGACCGCGTGCTGCGGCCGGCCCGCGTCGTCGTGGCCGGCCCGCAGCCCGAGCCGCCGCCGGACGCCGATCAGCCGTCGGAGCAGGGCAAGGGCGCCTGACCCGCGTGGCCGCGAAGAGCCTGTACGAGACGCTGGGCGTCGCCAAGAACGCCTCGCCCGAGGAGATCAAGAAGGCGTACCGCTCGCTCGCGCGCAAGTGGCACCCTGACAAGAACCCGGGAGACGCGGCCGCCGAGGAGAAGTTCAAGGAGATCCAGGGCGCCTACGACATCCTCAGCGACGCCGGGAAGCGCAAGCAGTACGACAGCTACGGCAGCCTGGGCGGCCGCATGGGCAGCGGGGCGGGCGCGCCCGGTGGCGCCGGCCCCGGCTTCAACGACTTCCAGTTCGGTGACCTCGGCGACCTGCTCGGCGGCATCTTTGGCGGCGGCGCCGCCGGTGGCCGCGGCGGGCGCGGCCAGCAACAGCAGCAGCGCGGCCGTCGCGGCAACGACATCGAGGCCGCTGTCAATCTCTCCTTCGAGGACTCGCTGCAGGGCGTCGAGGTCAAGTTCCCGGTCGAGCTCGAGCTGTCGTGCGCGACCTGCCATGGCAGCGGTGCCGAGGCCGGCACCGCGCCGTCGATCTGCCCGGAGTGCAAGGGACGCGGCACCAGGGCCGAGAGCCAGGGCCGCTTCGCCCTCTCGCAGCCGTGCCCGCGCTGCCGCGGCAACGGCACCGTGATCGAGAGGCCCTGCGCTACCTGCCATGGCATCGGCCGGGAGCGGCGCACCAAGCGCTACACGGTGAAGATCCCCGCCGGCGTCAAGGACGGCACGCGCATCAAGCTCAAGGAGAAGGGCGAGGCCGGTTTCGGCGGCGGCCCGAGCGGTGACCTCTACGTCGTCTGCCGTGTCACGGCGAGCGATCTCTTTGAGCGCCGCGGCGAGGATCTCGTGCTCGAGGTGCCGATCACGTACCCCGAGGCTGCGCTCGGCGCCACGGTCGAGATCCCGACCCCGGACGGCTCGCGGCTCTCGCTGAAGGTGGCACCGGGCACCGAGGACGGCAAGCTGCTGCGCGTGCGCGGCCACGGTGCAACGAAGCTCGCACCCGCCACCGGCAAGGGTGACCTGCTCGCCCGCCTGAAGATCGTCGTGCCGGTGAAGCCGGCGAAGGCCGAGCGCGAGGCGATCGAGGCGCTCGCGAAGGTTGCCAACTATGACCCACGGGAGCGGCTCTTCCGGTGATCGACGACCGCCCCCGCTACATGATCTCGGTCGCGGCCGAGCTCGTCGGGATGCACCAGCAGACGCTGCGCATCTACGAGGCGAAGGGGCTTGTCCGGCCGCGGCGCACGCCGGGCAACACGCGGCTCTACTCCGAGCTCGACCTGGAGCGCCTCCGCGTCATCCAGCGCCTGACGACCGAGCTCGGGCTGAACCTGGCCGGGGTCGAGCGCGTGCTGCAGCTCGAGGATGAGGTGCGGAGCCTGCACGCCCGCGTCGACCGGCTGGAGCGCGAGATGCGCCAGGCGATCGACGACACGCACCGCACCTACCGGCGCGACCTGGTGCCGCTGTCGCAGTCGGTCGAGCTCGTGCCGTTGCGGCTGCGCCGCCGCAGCGCGCCGCCGCCGCAGCCTGGCACCACGATCTAGACGACCACGGGAAAGGGTGAGAGAGCGATGGACTTCAACAAGCTGACACTCAAGAGCCAGGAGGCCGTGGCCACGGCCCAGGAGAGCGCGCGCAAGCGCGGCAACCCGGAGGTCGTGCCGGAGCACCTGATCCTGGCGCTGCTCGAGCAGGAGCTGCCGAAGACCCTGCTCGGCGCCGAGGCCGAGGCCGTCAAGGCGCGCGCCGAGTCCGATCTCGCACGGCGCGCGACGATGACCGGCGCCCAGAACCTGCAGCCGACCGCGACCGGCGCCTTCCGCAAGGTGCTCGACGACGCGTTCGCCGAGGCGCAGCAGCTCGACGACGAGTACGTCTCGGTCGAGCACCTGCTGCTGGCCCTGCAGGTCGTGCCGCGCGAGCAGCTGCTGGCGAAGCTCAAGGAGGTGCGCGGCGCGCAGCGTGTCACCTCGCAGGATCCGGAGGGCACCTACCAGGCGCTCGCCAAGTTCGGCCGCGACCTGACCGAGGCGGCCGAGAACGGCAAGCTCGACCCGGTGATCGGCCGCGACGAGGAGATCCGCCGCGTCATCCAGGTGTTGAGCCGTCGCACCAAGAACAACCCGGTGCTGATCGGCGAGCCGGGCGTGGGCAAGACGGCGATCGCCGAGGGGCTGGCGCAGCGCATCGTGGCTGGCGACGTGCCGGAGGGCCTGAAGGGCCGCCGCGTCTGGTCGCTCGACCTCGGCTCGCTGCTGGCCGGCGCCAAGTTCCGCGGCGACTTCGAGGAGCGCCTCAAGGCCGTCCTCACCGAGATCAAGGCGGCCGAGGGCAAGATCGTGCTGTTCATCGACGAGCTGCACACGATCGTCGGGGCCGGCGCCGCCGAGGGCGCGGTGGATGCTGCGAACCTGCTGAAGCCGATGCTGGCGCGCGGCGAGCTGCGCGCGGTGGGCGCGACGACGCTCGACGAGTACCGCAAGCACATCGAGAAGGACGCGGCCCTGGAGCGGCGCTTCGCGCCGGTGCTGGTGGGCGAGCCATCGGTCGCCGACACGATCGGCATCCTGCGCGGCCTCAAGGAGCGCTACGAGGCGCACCACGGCGTCGAGATCCGCGATGCGGCCCTGGTCGCCGCCGCCGTGCTCAGCGACCGCTACATCGCCGACCGCTTCCTGCCCGACAAGGCGATCGACCTGATGGACGAGGCCGCCTCGCGGCTGCGCATGGAGATCGACTCGTCGCCGGTCGAGCTGGACGAGGCCGAGCGCCGCGTGCGCCAGCTGGAGATCGAGCTGGCGGCGATGGTCAAGGAGACCCCGGCCGTGCGCGAGCCGTTGGAGCGCGAGCTGGTCGAGGCGAAGTCGCGCCGCGATGAGCTGGCTGCGCGCTGGTCGCGCGAGAAGGACGTGCTGCAGCGCGTCGGCGACGTGAAGAGGCGCATCGACGAGCTGAAGAGCGAGGCCGAGCGCGTGGAGCGGCAGGGCGACCTGGCTCGCGTGGCTGCGATCCGCTACGGCGAGCTGCCGGAGCTCGAGCGCGAGCTGGCCGAGCGGTCGAAGCAGGCGCCGGGCGTGAAGCCGATGGTCAAGGAGGTCGTTGACGAGAACGACATCGCCGACGTGGTCGGCCGCTGGACGGGCATCCCCGTGTCGCGGCTGCTGGAGGGCGAGACGGAGAAGCTGGTGCACATGGAGCAGCGCCTGCACGAGCGCGTCATCGGCCAGGACGAAGCGGTGGAGGCGGTGGCGAACGCGCTGCGTCGCGCCCGCTCCGGCCTGCAGGATCCGAACCGCCCGATTGGCTCGTTCGTCTTCATCGGCCCGACCGGTGTCGGCAAGACCGAGCTGGCGCGCGCGCTCGCCGAGTTCATGTTCGACGACGAGAAGGCGATGGTGCGGCTGGACATGTCGGAGTACATGGAGAAGCACTCCGTGTCGCGGCTCGTCGGCGCGCCGCCCGGCTACGTCGGCTACGACGAGGGCGGCCAGCTGACCGAGGCGGTGCGCCGCCGGCCGTACTCCGTCGTGCTGCTCGACGAGATCGAGAAGGCCCACCCCGATGTCTTCAACATCCTGCTGCAGGTGCTCGACGACGGTCGCCTCACCGACAGCCAGGGGCGCACCGTCGACTTCCGCAACACGGTGCTGATCATGACCTCGAACGTCCGTGGCCTCGACGGGATGCGCGAGCAGTTCCGGCCCGAGTTCATCAACCGCATCGACGAGATCGTCGTGTTCGACGCGCTCGACCGGACGCAGATCGGCAGCATCGTCGGGCTGCAGCTGCGGCGGCTCCACCAGCGCCTCGCCGACCGCGAGATCGGCCTGGAGCTGACCGAGGCGGCGCAGCACGCGATCGCCGAGGCCGGCTGGGATCCGACCTACGGCGCCCGGCCGTTGAAGCGCGCGATCCAGCGCCAGATCGAGAATCCGCTCGCGCTGCGGCTGCTCGCCGGTGACTTCGTCGCGGGCGACACCGTGCTCGTGGCTGTGAGCGACGACGGCGAGCTGACGTTCAGCAAGGCCGCCCCGCCGATCGTCGCGTGATCCCGGGGGCAGCCCCTCTCGCCTAAACTCTATAATAGAGCTATGCCGGGGGCTGCCCTCACTCCGTTCTCGTACGCGATCCTCGCCCTCGTCGGCGAGGGCGGCACCGGCGCGCACGACATCGTGCAGCTGCTGCGGCGCGGCACCGCCTACTGGGCCGCCGCCGACAGCCACTGCTACGCCGAGCCGAAGCGGCTTGCGGGCCTCGGGTACCTCACGGCCGAGCGCGGCACCGGCAAGACCCGCGACCGCACCACCTACCGGCTGACCGCGCAGGGCCGCGACGCGCTACGCGCCTGGCTCGTCGAACCGACGCCGTTCCCGCGCATCCAGGACGAGGGCGCGATCCGGCTCCTCGCGGCAAGCAGCGGGGCCGACGACGAGGCGCTGCTCGCCAGCCTCACGGCGGTGCGTGCCGATCTCGACGCGATCGCCGCAGATCTCGACGCCAACGAGCAGGTCGGGCTGGAGCCGCCACACCGGCTGCGCTACCTCCGGCTGGTGCACCGGCTCGGCCGCTCGGTCGTGGAGTCGCGGCGCGCCTGGCTCGCCGAGGTCGAGGCCGAGCTGGGCGGCGGCGCTCCCGCGCCTGCCGGCGGCCTGCTCGTGATCGCCGCAACCGACGGCGAGCTCGTCGGGGTGCCGGACGGCGTCAGGCGCCTCACCTGCGGCGTCGGGCCGGTGGACGCTGCCATCGCCACGGCGCAGGAGCTGGCCGCGCGCCGGCCGCGCGCCGTGCTGCACGTCGGCATCGCCGGAGCCCG
>CANNRA010000033.1 GCA_947507735.1 Actinomycetota bacterium | reverse complement strand
TCGGGGCTGCGGTTGACCACGGTGGCGATCGTGGCGCCGCGCGCCGCCAGCGCCCGGGCCGCCTGCTCGCCGGTCTTGCCGGCGCCGATCACCAGCACGCGCCGGCCTTCCAGCTCGCCAAACACCTGCTGCGCGAGCGCCGCGGCAGCCGACGACACCGAGGCAGGGCTCTGGCTGATCGCCGTCTCCGTGCGCACCTTCTTGCCTGCGTGCAGGGCCTGGCGGAAGAGGTGGTCGAGGATCGGCCCGGCGTTGCCGGCCTCGTAGGCGCTCTTCACCTGACCGAGGATCTCGCCCTCGCCCGGCACCATCGAGTCGAGGCCTGCCGCAACGCGGAAGAGGTGGGTGGCGGCCGCCTCATCCTGCAGGCGATAGAGGCGCGGGCGGAGCTCCTCGACGTCCATCCCGGCCAGCTTGGAGAGCGCGCTGATGGCCTGCTCCTCGGCGGCGGCGGCGTCGCGGCTCGCCAGGTACAGCTCCATGCGGTTGCAGGTCGAGATGCAGACCGCCTCGGCCTCGGGGCCGCCGCCGTGCTCGGCGAGCTGGCGCGCAAGCGCGGCCGCCGCCTCCGGCGCCACGGCAACGCGCTCCCGCAGCTCGACGGGCGCGACATGGTGCGACAAGCCGACGAGGACGATCTTCATGCGTGACCGCCAGGCACCAACGAGACTCCGAGGCGGAGGACGATCTTCACGAGAAGTGGGCCACCGGCAGCGCAAGGCGTACGACGAGGACGAGGGCGAATCCGACGAGCGCCAGCTTGGCAGCACGGCGGCCGCGCCAGCCCGCCTCGAAGCGCAGCAGCACGAAGGCGGCGTACACCGCCCAGGTCAGCATCGTCACGATCATCAGTGCGTCCACCCGGGCGCCGTCACGGTTGAGCCGGATCAGGCCGGTGACGATGCCCACGGTGAGACACGGCAAGCCGACCAGGATCGTGCGCGTGACGAGCGTCTCGAGCGTGACGAGCGACGGCGCGAGGTGGCGTAGCACCCCGACCTGGCGGCGCTTCAGCGCCCGCTCCTGCCACAGATAGAGGCCGGCCAGGCACGCCGACATCGTGAAGCCGGCGAACGCGACGAGCACGAAGGCGACGTGGAGGACGAGGAACGCGGTCGAGCCACCGGAGGGCGTATGCGTGCCGGTGCCACCACCCGCCCAGGCCGCGAGCAGCATGGCCGTTACGAGCGGCATCACGACAAGCCCCAGCAACCGGTACTTCGGCTTGCAGCCCCACACCAGGTACGCCGCGGCTACGAGCCAGACGAAGAGGCTGAGCGAGCCCGCCCACGATGTCCAGGCAAAGCCATCGGCCTTGACCACCTGCTCGATCAGCAGGGCCGTGTGGAAGAGCCAGCCGAGACGCACGCCCCAGGTCGCGAGCTTCCCGGCCAGGCCGGGGTAGCGCGCGTTGCCTGCGAAGGCCAGCGCCGCCTCCGCATAGAGGACGAGCGTTGGCCAGAAGAGCAACTCAGCCAGCACTACCGGGCTCCTCGTCCTGCCGCGTCGCACGCACCTCGTCGGCGAGATCGCCGATCTCCCGGTCAAGCCGGGCGAGCTTCGCTGCGATGATCACGACGTAGACGAGGATCATGACGAACACGACGAGATACGCCGCTGCGACGTACTTCTCGGTACTCGTCATAGGACCAGCTCCCTGAGTTCGCGGATTTTGAGGTCGAGACGCTTGCCGAGCAGCTCGAGCCGGTACAGAGCGCCCGCCAGCGTCCACATCGCCGCGAGGCAGACCATGAACGTGGCGAACTGCGAGCCGGCCATCTGCGGGCCCTGCTTGGTGAATGCCACCGGGTGGATGTAGTTCGTGGCGAGACGGATCGCCAGGAAGCTGATCGGGATCAGGATCACGCCGAAGAGCGCGTAGACCGCGCTGATGTTGGCCCGACGCGGCCCGGCCTCGATCGAGTAGCGCAACATGAAGTAGGTGCAGTAGAAGAGGAAGATGATGAGGAAGAGCACGAGCTCCTTCTCGCCCCACAGCCACCAGTGGCCCCAGCGCAGCTTGGCCCAGATCGATCCGGTGATCAGCGTCAGCGCGCCGAAAATCGTGCCCTGGTGGATGGCGACGTAGCTCTCGAGGTCGGCGCCCGGCTTCTTCTTCCAGAGATGGACGAGAGCCTTCCAGGCACCCCAGCCGAACGTCGCGTAGGCGGTCAGCGCGATCGGCACGTGGAAGTAGAAGATCTTCTGGTTGAGGCCGTCCACGTCGACCGGCGCATAGAAGAACGTCATCGCCGTGCCGACGGCGATCAGCACGGTCGCAAGGACCGCGAGGCCGACGGCGTTGTCGAGGGGAGCGAGGAGCTTCTTCACGGTGCCGAGCAAGTGTCGCAGAAGTGGCGGAGGCTGGACGTCGGCTACTCGGCGACGACGTACTCGAAGGTGCCCCAGGCGATCAGGCTGAAGATCGCGTCGTAGAGCGCGAGGAACGCCAGATACTTGCCGGTGCCCGTGTCCACGCTGGCCCCGACGGCGCCAACGACCACGGGGACGCTCAGCGGCAGGAGCAGCAGCGGCAGGATCAGCTCGCGCGAGCGGGAGGCCGTCGCCATCGCCGCGACGAGTGCGCCGACGGCGCAGAGGCCGATGTCGGCGAGCACCACCGCGGCAATCATGGCGCCACCGACGTGCGCGAAGAACAGCCAGAAGGCGAGCAGCGCCACCACCTCGACCGCCGCCAGGAAGACGAGCGTGGCCAGCACCTTGGCCAGCCAGATGGCGCTGCGGTCGACGGGCGAGAGCAGCAGGCCGTCGAACATGCCCTGCTCGCGCTCCGGCGCGTAGGTGCGGGTCAGCCCGAGCAGCGCCGTGAAGAGGATCGCCACCCAGAGCATCCCCTGGGCTGCGCGGTCGGAGCTGCCGGAGGGCAGGGCGAAGTGGAAGATCGTCATCGTCGAGAGCACGAAGAGCGCCATCGCCGGGAAGGTGTCGCGGGCGCGCCACTCGATGCGCAGGTCCTTCCCGGCGAGCGTGGCGACATCGCCGAGGTAGCCGACGAGCCCGCCCCGCCCGCGGCGCCCGCTCATGCCTGCAGCCGCGCTCATGTCGCCGCCCCTTCCGCGAACGCCAGCCGGTCGCTCGCCAGGTGCTCGATCCGGGCGGGATCGTGGGTCGAGACGAGGAAGGTGTGGTTGCCGCGCCGCTCGGCGAGCACGGCGTCGAGCAGCTCGCAGCCTGCCGCGTCGAGCGCGGTGTACGGCTCGTCCAGGATCAGCAGGCGCGGCTCGTGCAGCAGCACGCGGCAGAGGGCAACCCTTTGGATCATGCCGCGCGAGTAGGTGGAGATGCGGTTGTCGCGCTCGCCCCACATGCCGAAGCGCTCCAGCAGCTCGTGGATGCGGTCGCGCCGCTCGGGGACGCGGTAGAGCTTCGCGAATAGCTCGAGGTTCTCGAGCGCAGTCAGCTCGCGGTAGAGGAGCGGCTCGTGCCCCAGGTAGCCCAGCTCGTCGCGCTCGACCCCGACCTCGAGCTCCCCGGCGGTCGGTCCTTCCAGGCCGGCGCACAGGCGCAGCAGCGTTGACTTGCCGGCGCCGTTCGGCCCAGTAACGAGAAGAAAACCCCCGCTTTGCAGGGAAAACGACAGTTTCGAGAGGACGCGCTTGTCGCCGTAGCGCTTCGACAGCCCCTGCGCGCGCACGAGCGGCAGGCTGGCCGTATCCGCCACCGCCGACACCTAGACGAGCGCGTCCGCGAGGACGAAGGCGAAGAAGCCGACGCTGATCACGCCGTTCATCGTGAAGAACGCCATGTCCAGTCGCTTCAGGTTGCCGGGCGAGACGAGCGAGTGCTCGTAGCCGAGCAGGAGGGCGACGCCCGCCGTGCCGATCCAGTAGAGCGGGCCGACGGGCAGGCCGAGGCCAGCCACGACGAGCGCGACGACCGTCAGCAGATGGAAGACACGGGCACCGGCGAAGCAGCCCTGCACGCCGAAGCGGGTCGCCCAGGAGTGGAGGCCCTGCTCGCGGTCGACCTCGAGGTCGAAGAGCGCGTAGAAGAGGTCGAAGCCGGCGATCCAGAAGGTGACGGCAGCACCGAGCGCCCAGGCTTGCCAGGGCAGATCGCCGTTGATCGCCGCCCAGGCACCCACCGGTGCGAGTCCGTCCACGACCCCGAGCCAGAGATGGCACAGCCACGTGAACCGCTTGAGATAGGGGTAGACGACGAAGCCGACGATCGGGATCGGCCACAGCCAGTGGACGAGCGGGTCGAGCTCGTAGACGGCGACCAGGAAGAGGGCGAGCGACGCGCTGCAGAACGCGACGACCTGCCACACCTTGAGCTGGCCGCTCGGCAGCTCGCGGACGGCGGTGCGCGGGTTCCGGGCGTCGATGCCGGCGTCAATCAGCCGGTTGAGCGCCATCGCCAGGCTGCGCGCTCCGACCATCGCCAGCGTGATCCAGAGCAGGTCATGGGCGCTCGGCGAGCCGTTGACGGCAAGGAAGCCGCCGACGTACGCGAAGGGCAGCGCGAAGACGGTGTGCTCGATCTTGACCAGGCGCGCGAAGCGCGCGGGCAGCGGCGCGACGGTGGCGGTCACGTCTGCCTGTGGTGGAGATCGCGACTGTCGGCGAGCAGCTCGACGGCATGCTTCAGCGCGGGGCGCAGCACCGCAAAGCCATCGCGGCAGCCGCCCGGTGACCCCGGCAGGTTGACGACGAGGGTCGCGCCGTGGATGCCGGCGACACCACGCGAGAGCAGGGCGTGCGGCGTGCGCGTCAGCGCGTCGGCGCGGATCGCCTCGGCAATGCCGGGCGCGGGACGGTCGAGCAGCGGCGCGGTGGCCTCGGGCGTGACATCGCGCGGCGCAAACCCTGTGCCGCCGGTGGTCAGCACGACAGCCGCTCCCCGGGCAGCGAGGTCGCGGATTGCCACGGCGATCTGATCGCCCTCGTCGGGGACGATCCGCCGCTCGACGTCAAAACCCTCGCCGGCGAGCAGCTCGGCCAGCAGGTCGCCGCTCTTGTCCTCACGCACGCCGTGGTGGACGCCGTCGGAGACGGTCAGAACGGCGGCGCGCAGCCCTGCGCCGTCGGTTGCCTGATCGTGACCGCCGCTCACGACAGCGGCACCTTCGTCTTCTCGAGCAGGCGCACCTCTTCGATGACCATGCCCTTATCGACGGCCTTCGCCATGTCGTAGATCGTCAGCGCGGCGATCGAGGCCGCGGTCAGGGCCTCCATCTCGACGCCGGTCTGGGCAACGGTCTCGGCCGCGGCGACGATCTCGACCGTGTCGGCGGTGACCGTGAGCGTCACCTCGACCACCGAGAGTGCAAGCGGGTGACAGAGCGGGATCAGCTCGCCCGTGCGCTTCGCGGCCATGATCCCGGCGAGCTGCGCCGTTGCCAGCGCATCACCCTTGGGCAGGTCGCGCAGGCGGCGCGCCGTCTCCGGGGCCATCCGCACACGTGCTGCCGCGACGGCCCGGCGGCGCAGTGGCGGCTTATGGCCGACGTTGACCATCGCGACCGCTCCGGTGGCTTCGTCGACGTGGGAGAGGCCTGGTTGGTCGTCAGTCATGGCAGACGCATCGTACGACGCCGGGGCGATCGGCGCTGCCGGGAGGCCAGAATCGCGCTGATTGTCGCCAGCTCACGACGGCCACCGACGCCTCGCCCCGCACTCGAGCCCGCCGACCTCCCCCGTTTCCACGTGAAAACAGCACCGCTCCGGCAATCGTTTCCACGTGGAAACGCTCACTGGTCGGCTGCGCCCTCCGGTGGCGCCCCGGGCAACGCGAGGACGAACGCCGTCCAGTCTCCCTCCTGCTCCAGCGTGACGCGGCCCCCCATCCGCCCGGCCAGCTCCGCCGCGATGGCCAGGCCGAGCCCGCTCCCCGAAGCCCGGCCGCCGTGCACGCGGTAGAAGCGAGCGAAGACCCGACCACGATGCTCCGCGGGAATTCCCGGGCCGGTGTCACGCACGATCAGCGCAGGCTCCCCAGCCCGCTCGCCGGCGCAAATGACGACCCTGGTGCCGGCAGGTGTATGACGTAACGCGTTCTCGACGAACACGCGGGCGATCTGGCGGACGCGCTCGCCGTCGGCCCAGGCGTCACGCTCCCCCGGGGCGAGCACCAGCTCGTGTCCCGAGAGCTGAGCAGCCGCCGCGAACTCCTCGACGACTTCGGCGGCAATCCGGCCGAGCGCGACAGTCCCGCTCTCGAGATGGAGCCTGCCCGCATCGAGCCGCGAGAGGTCGAGCAGCTCCTCCGCGAGCTTGGTTAGACGCGCCGTCTGCTCGCGCATCGAGGCGACGAAGCCCTGGCGGGTGGCGTCGTCCATCTCCTCCTCGGCGAGCAGCTCGAGCCCACCACTGAGCGCGAAGATCGGGGTGCGGAGCTCGTGCGAGGCGTTGGCGATGAACTCGCGCCGGGCACCGTCGAGACCTTGCAGGCGCTCGCGCATGCGGTCGAACGCCACGGCGAGCTGGCCGAGCTCGTCCGAGCCGCGATCCCGCACGGGCTCGTCGAAGAACCCGTGGGCGATGCGGTCGGCGGCGCGCTCGAGACGGCGAATCCGCCGCGCGAACACCGAGGCGCCGCCGAGTCCGATCAGCAGCGCGGCGACCAGCGCGATCAGGCCGGCCAGCACGAGCCGCCGCTCGACAAGGCGGATGTTCGAGATCGACTCGCTCAGCGAGAGCTGCAGCATCACCGCCGACTGGCGCCCCGGGCCCGTCACCGCAACCTCGGCGTAGCGGGAGCCGCCGTGCGAGATCGAGCCGGCGACCTCCTTCCCCGTGCCGATCGCCCGCAGCACGAGGCCGTCGTCGGCGACATCCTGCGAGGTGGCGCCACGGGAGTCGGCGACGACGCGCATCGCCGTGGGCATGATCGAATCGATGTCGTAGAGAACGACGCGCGCGCCGGTGCGAAAGCTCACGGTGTCCACGTAGTCGGGCCAGTCAAAGGCGTCGCTCGGCAGCGCGTAGACGACGGCAGGCAGCGCACGCCGCAACTGGTCGAGCTTGGAGCTGACGAGCCGCGCCTCCAGCGACGGCACGACGATCAGGTAGACGATCCCGAGGGCAACCGCGACCACGAGGACAAGCGCCAGGCTCAGGCGGGCGCCGACGCCGCGTACCGCGATCATCTGTCGCGGAAGCGGTACCCGACGCCGCGCACCGTGAAGATGTACTCCGGCTCGCTGGGCGAGCGCTCGAGCTTCTCCCGCAGATGGCGGACGTGCACGTCGATCGTCCGCGGCTCGCGCCAGGCGGCGCTGCCCCAGAGCTCCTCCAACAGGGCCTGGCGGGAGAAGACGCGTCCGGGCGCGGCCGCGAGGGTGCGCAGCAGCTCGAACTCGACGTACGTCAGCTGCACGTGGCGTCCGTCCACCTCGACGGTGCGCCGGGCCAGATCGATGCGCAAGCCGTCGATCTGGATCAGCTCGTTGTCCCGCTGGGCCTCGCCACGCGGGGTCGCAGCCCGGCGCAGCAGCGCCTTCACGCGCGAGCGGAACTCGCGCAGCGAGAAGGGCTTGGTGATGTAGTCGTCCGCGCCGAGCTCCAGACCGAGCACCTTGTCCAGCTCGTCATCACGGGCCGTGAGCATGATGATCGGCACCGTGCTGATCGCCCGCAGCCGCTTGCAGACCTCGATGCCGTCGAGCTTCGGCAACATCAGATCGAGCACGACCAGATCGGGGTGCTCGCTCGCGAACAGGGCAAGCGCCTCCTCGCCGTCACGCGCCTGCACGATGCGGTAGCCATCCCGCTCCAGGGCGAAGGAGAGGTTCTTCTGAATGGCCTCCTCGTCATCGACGAGCAGAATCGACATGTTCTCCGGAATCGGGCACCTCGGAGGGAGTGGACGTCGCGGCCTGCTGCGCACACCTACTATAGCCCCCGCGATGGCGTCCCCTCTGCCGCCGCTCGTACGACGCCGGCCGCGTCGGGGCTCGCTCGACCGCCCCGTCAACGGCAGGCTCTACCGGGCCTGCTTCCTGATCGTCCTGATTCCCGTCCTGGCACTCGCCCTGACGGTCAGGCGTCCGCTCGCGCTGCCGCCACCTCAGCTACCTCCGACCTTCGACCAGGTCAGCGCGCTCAGCCTGGCGCGCGACCTCTCCACGCACTACCCCGACCGGTCGCCCGGCTCGGTGGGGGCGCACGGCGCCCAGCAGTGGGTGACCGGCAAGTTCTCCGAGTACGGCTTCGCGCCGCAGACCGACACGTTCAGCGCGCAGATCCCGGGCGTCGGGCGACGCGCCCTGGCGAACGTGATCGCCGTGGCACCAGGCCGCACGACCCAGGCGATCGTGATCGCCGCGCACCGTGACGACGAGGGCAGCGGCCCCGGGGCGAATGACAACGCCTCCGGCACAGCCGCCGTGATCGAGCTGGCACGCAGCTACGGCACCGGCGCGACCGGCCCGTCCCGGGTCGAGCAGCCGGCCCACACGATCGTCTTCATCTCGACCGACGGCAGCGTCGCCGGCTCGCTCGGCGCCACGCGCTTCGTCACGAGCCCGCTCTGGCGCAAGCGCGTCGTGGCCGTGATCAACCTCGACGCGATCGCCGGGCGCAAGGGCGTCCGCATCGAGCTGAGCGGCGACCGCGCACGCTCCCCCGCCAGCTCGCTCGCACAGACCGCAGCGGCCCGGCTGAGCGAGCAGTTCGGCCATACGCCACGGCATACGGGGCCGGCCGGCCAGTTCCTCGACCTGGCGCTCCCCTACAGCCTCTACGACCAGGCCCCGTTCGTCGGGCGCGGCATCCCGGCGATCACGATCACCACGCAGGGCATCCGCCCCACCCCCGCCTTCGACGACACGCCGGAGCGGCTGAACATCACCGCGCTCGGCGGCGTTGGCCGGGCAACGCAGCAGCTCGTCGAGTCGCTCGACCAGGGGCTCGAGATAGCCCGCGGCACCTCGACGTACATCTGGCTCGGATCGCGCATCCTGCGCGGCTGGGCGATCCAGCTGCTGCTGCTCGCCCTGCTGATCCCGTACCTCGCCGCCGTCGTCGACCTGTTCACCCGCTGCCGCAGGCTGCGCGTGCGCCTGGCACCGGCCCTGCAGTCCTACCGCAGCCGTCTGGCGCTCTGGGTGTGGATCGGCTGCCTGTTCGAGCTGTTCCGGGTGCTCGGAGCCTGGCCGCAAGGGGCGCCGCGGCCGATCGACCCGGCGAGCAAGGCGGCCGGCGACTGGCCAGAGGTGGCACTGTCAGTGCTCGCCGTCCTGGCGGTGGGAAGCTGGATCGCGACGCGGAAGCGGCGGACACCCGTGCGCGAGACGCTCGCCGAAGAGGAGCTCGCCGGCTACGTCGCGGTGCTCGGGATCCTGGGGCTGATCGGGATCCTGACGCTGGCCGTGAACCCGTACACGCTGCTGTTCCTGCTGCCGTCGCTGCACGCCTGGCTGTGGCTCGCCCAGGCGCGCGACCGGCTGATCGTCCGCTTCGGGCTGCTCGCGCTCGGCCTGGCGGGGCCAGCTGCGCTGATCGTGTCGTTAGCAGTGCGCTTCGAGCTGGGCTGGGACACGCCCTGGTACCTGCTGGCCCTGGCGGGTGTCGGCAAGCTGCCGATCGCCGGGATCGCACTGGCGCTCGCCTGGTGCGCAGCCTTGCTGCAGCTCGTGGCGATCGAGCTGGGGCGCTACGCGCCGTACCCGGCGTCGCACGACCGCGGCTTCGGGCCGCTGCGCAGCACCGTGCGTTTCGTGGTGCTGGCGCGTCGCCGTCAGGGCAGGCGGTAGAAGCCGGCAGTCGAGCCGGCGGGCAGCTCGCCCTCGCCCGACGGCACCCAGACGAGCGCGTCGGCCTCGGCCGAGCGGGCGATCATGTGTGACTCCTGGCCGGTGAGCGGCTCGATCAGCAGCGCAGCTTCAGCAGGCCGGATCCGGGCCCGGACGAGCTCGTCGCGGGGGCCACGGCGCAGGGAGCGGGCGAGCCGACCGGGCTCGAAGCAGGGAAGCGGCTGAGAAAACCCCTGCAAAGCGAGCAAAGCAGGCCGGACGAAGAGCTCGAAGCTGACGAGCGAGGAGACCGGGTTCCCCGGCAGGCCGAAGACGAGCGTCTCGCCGCGGACGCCGAAGGCGACGGGCTTGCCCGGGCGCACGGCGACCCGCCAGAAGACCTCCTCAACGCCGAGGTCGGCCTCGACGCGACGGACGAGATCGTGCGGGCCAACCGAGACGCCACCCGACGTGACAAGCACGTCGTAGGCCAGTCCCTGCTCGATCGAGGCGCGATGCGCGGCCTCGTTGTCGGCGACGGCAGGCAGGCGTACGACCTCGCAGCCGGCCGCCACGGCCTGCGCGGCAAGGATCGTGCCGTTTGCCTCATACACCTGGCCGGGGCCGAGCGGGCTGCCCGGCGAGACGAGCTCGGTGCCCGTGGTGAGGATCGCGACGCGCGGGCGGCGATGCACGGCTACCTCGCCGATGCCGGCCGCCGCAAGGGCGCCGAGCCGGGCGGGCGTCAGGCGGACGCCGGCGGGCACCACCTCGTCGCCGTCGCGGAGGTCGCCGCCGCGATCGCGAATGTTCGCCTGCGGCGCCGGGACGCGATCGAAGGTGACGGTGTCACCGCTCTCCACCACATGCTCGATCGGCACGACGGCGTCGCAGCCCTCGGGGACGACGCCGCCGGTCGAGATCGCCATCACCTCGCCGGGCTCGAGCCGGCGCAGCGAGGGAACGCCCGCCGCGATGCGGAAGCCCACCGGGAGCGTGCCCGGCAGGTCGGCAACCCGCACGGCGTAGCCGTCCATCGCCGAGCTGGCAAACGGCGGGAGATCGGTGCGGGCGCAGGCCGCCTCGGCGAGACAGCGACCGGCTGCCTCGGCCACGGGGATGCGCTCGACGGGGAGCGGGCGCACCCGGCCCAGCACGAGCTGCTGCGCCTCGGCGACGGTGGGAAGGTCGGCCATTGCGGGCAAGCGTACCGAGCAGACGCGGGCGCTCCGCAGCCCGGCCCGGTACGCTCGGCGCCGTGATCTCCGTCGTCGTGCCCCTGCGAGACGAGGAGCGGACCGTCGCGCTGCTCTACGACGAGGTGCGCGCGGCCCTCGAGCCACTCGCACGCCCCTGGGAAGTCGTCTACGTGGACGACGGCTCAACCGACGGCTCCTGGGCCGCCCTGACCCTGCTGCACGCCGCCCACGAGAACATCCGCGTCGTGCGGCTGCGGCGCAACTTCGGCAAGGCGACCGCGCTCCAGGCCGGTTTCGCCGAGGCGGCCGGGAACGTGATCGTGACGATGGACGCCGACCTCCAGGACGACCCGGCCGAGATTCCGCGCCTGCTGGCGAAGCTCGACGAGGGCTTCGACCTCGTCTCCGGCTGGAAGACCCGCCGCCGCGACCCGCTGTCGCGCCGCATCGTCTCGAAGATCTTCAACGGCGTCACCGGCTGGCTGAGCGGCGTGCACCTGCACGACATGAACTGCGGTCTCAAGGCCTATCGCGCCGAAGCGGTGCAGGGCCTGCGCCTCTACGGCGAGCTGCACCGTTTCATTCCCGTCCTCGCGCACCACCGGGGCTTCCGTGTCGCCGAGCTGGCGGTCAACCACCGGGCACGCGAGCATGGCCGCTCCCGCTACGGGCTCGAGCGCTACGTCCGCGGCTTCCTCGACCTGCTGACCGTCTCGTTCCTCGGCCGCTACCGGACGCGGCCGCTGCACCTCTTCGGTGGACTCGGGCTGCTGCTCGGGAGCCTCGGCTCCGGCGTGCTGCTCTACATGGTCGCGCTCAAGCTCGGCGGCGAGGCGATCGGTGGCCGGCCGCTGCTCGTGCTCGGCGTCCTGCTCGTCGTGGTGGGACTGCAGTTCTTCTCGCTCGGCCTGATCGCCGAGATGGTCACGCGCCAGCACGAGGAGCGCACCTCGGTCGAGGAGCGCGCGCAGCAGCACGTCGAAGAAGTTCTCCACTAGCCGCCGGTGCGCGTCCTCAACTTCGGGACGTACGAGCGGGCGTATCCACGGAACGCGCAGGTCGCGGCGTGCCTGCGCCGGGCCGGCGTCGAGGTCGTCGAGCGCCACATCCCGGTGTGGGAGAGCCAGGAGCACAAGTGGGACGTCGGGCCGGCGTCGGCGCTGCGCCTGCTGGCGGCCGAGCTGCGGCTGCTGGCGCCCTCTCGCGTGGAGTTCGACGTGCTGCGCGTCGGCTACCCCGGTCATCTGGACATGGCCGCGGCGAAGCTCGCAGCACGGGGCCGGCCGATCGTCTTCGACCCGCTGCTGTCGCTCTACGACTCGTTCGTCGCCGACCGTGGCCGCTTCGCGCCCGGCTCGCTGCCGGCCCGCCTGCTGGAGAAGATCGACCGCGGGGCGCTCCGCCTGGCCGACCTCGTGATCGCCGACACGTCAGCCCACGCCGACTATCTCGCCGAGCTCGGGCGAATCCCGCGCACGAAGGTGGCGGTGTGCCTCGTCGGCGCGGAGGAGCGGCTGTTCCATCCGCCAGCGGCCACTGACGCCGCTCCCTTGCCGCTGCCGGGCTCGGCCGACGCGCCGTTCACCGCCCTCTTCGTCGGCAAGCTGATCCCGCTGCACGGCCTCGAGACGATCGTGGCGGCCGCCCGCCTCGCGCCGGAGATCCGCTTCCGCCTGGTCGGGTCGGGACAGCTGGAGCACCTCCTCGCAGACGCGCCGGCGAACGTGGAACGCGTCGTCTGGGTGCCCTACGCCGAGCTCCCCGCAGAGCTGTGGCGCTGCGGCTGCGCGCTCGGCGTCTTCGGCACCTCCGACAAGGCCTTGCGCGTGATCCCGAACAAGGCGTACCAGGCCCTCGCCTGCGGCACGCCGCTCGTCACCGCCGGGACACCCGGCTCGCGCGAGCTGCTCGTCGACGGGGAGAGCGCGCTGCTCGTGCCGCCCGGCGACCCAGCCGCGCTGGCCACCGCCGTCCGCCGCCTGGCGACCGACCCCGCCCTCCGCTCCCGCATCGCCGCCGGCGGGCTGGCTGCCTACCAGGCGCACGCCGGCGAGGACGTGCTTGGCGCACGCTGGAAGGCGCTGCTGGAAGATCTCGTGGCGGGGCGGGCCGTTGAGTGACGCTGTGATAGCACCGCGCCGCCTGGTAGCACAGATGGCTGCGCCGGTCGTGCGCGCCGCCAGCTCCGTGCGGGTGCTGCTGTGGTCGGGGATGGCCGCCTTCACGCTCGGCTTCAGCGTCCTCTCGGTGCTGCGCCACGACGCCTTCAACACCGGCCGCTTCGACCTGGGCAACATGGTGCAAGCGGTGTGGACGACCGCCCACGGTCACCCGCTGCGCATGACCGATCTGCAGGGCGACCAGATCTCCCGGCTGGCGGCTCACGTCGACCCGATCCTGGTGCTCTTCGCGCCGCTCTGGCTGCTCTGGCCAAGCCCCGACCTGCTGGTGACGGTGCAGGCACTCGTGGTCGCGCTCGGCGCGCTGCCGGTGTTCTGGCTGGCGCGCAAGCACCTCGGCTCGGAGCGCGTCGCGCTCGGTTTCGCCGTCGCCTACCTGATGCAGCCCGCGGTGCAGTGGCTCGTCCTCAACGAGTTCCACCCGGTCGCCCTGGCAACCCCGCTCCTGCTGTTCGCGTTCTGGTGGCTCGACGAGGGCAGGCTCGTACCGTTCGCGCTGGCGGCACTGCTCGCCTGCACCACCAAGGAGGAGATCCCGCTCGCGGTGTGCGGGATGGGGCTCTGGTACGCCTGCTCGCGCCGCCAGTGGCGGACAGGGTTGCTGATCGCCGCTGTCGCGCTCGCGTGGTCGCTCGTCGCGATCGAGGTGGTGATCCCGCACTTCAACGCCGGCGCTGGCTCGGAGTTCCTCTCGCGCTACGGCGACGTGGGCGGCTCGCCGGCCGGAATCCTCAAGACGGCGGTGACGCACCCGGGGCGGATCATCGACCAGGCGCTGCGAGACCAGGGCATCCGCTACATGCTGGAGCTGGCGCTCCCGCTCGGCGTGCTCTGGGCGCTCGCTCCGGCCGCGCTGCTGATAGCACTCCCCGACCTGGCATTGAACCTGCTGTCGCACACCTCGACGCAGACGTCGATCCACTTCCACTACACCGCCGGGATCATCCCCGGGATCGTCGCCGCGACGGTGCTCGGCACGGCGCGCGCGCAACGCCACCTGCCCCGGTGGCCCGACTTCGCCGGTGTTGCCGCGCTCGCGCTCGTCCTGCTGTCGGTCGCGGCGAACTGGAACCTCGGTGCGATCCCGTTCTGGCGCGAGGTGTGGCACGGCCAGAAGCTTGGCGCCTACGACATGCGCATCAGCGCGCACGACCGGATCGCGGCTCGGGTGCTTACCCGGGTGCCGGCAGGGGCTGCCGTCAGCGCAACCAACTCGCTCGGCGCGCACCTCTCGGCCCGCACGCGCATCCTGTCGTTCCCACGCATCCTTGATGCGACCTGGATCGCGGTCGATGAGACGAAGCTCTCGACCTACGACCGGCTCGTCGCGCTGCCGTCTGCAAAGCGGCTCGTGCTCCTGCGCCGCGACCCGGCGTGGCAGCTCGTCGCGAGCGAGGACGGCGTGCTGCTCTTCCGTCGCGTCTGACCCGCGGCCAGCAGCTCAAAACGGGATCGTCTGCGCCAGCACGTACGCCGACAGCGCCACGCCGACAACGAGCGCCGGCCCGTCGTCGTCCGCCGCGGCCAGCGGCAACGCCCACAGCAGGTACCACGGCGCAACCAACGGTGAGCAGGCGATCAGGAGCAGGCTCGCCAGGCCGAGGCGCGGACGCCCG
>CANNRA010000032.1 GCA_947507735.1 Actinomycetota bacterium | reverse complement strand
GCAGCAGCCTCGTGGCCAAGCAGCGTGAAGGCCGCAGCCCACAGTCCGGCGCCCACGATGTCCACGGCCACGAAGCGGCGTGCGTCCATGCGCGAGACGCCGGCCAGGAAAGGGGCCAGCGCCCGCACGATGCCGACGAAGCGCCCGGCGAGGACCGCCTTGCCGCCGTGCCGCTCGAAGATCCGCTCGGCCCTGCCGAGCAGCACCGGCGTCACGCCCACGCGCGGGCCATGCCGTTCCAGGAAGCCGCGGCCGAGGCGCCGGCCGAGCCCGTAGCTGGCCAGATCGCCGGCGACCGCGCCCGCCCAGGCGACGCCGAACACGGTGACGACGTCCACGCCACCCTGCGCCGCCGCGACGCCGCCGATCACCACGGCGAGCTCGCCGGGCACGACCAGGCCGATCAGGGCCGCCGTCTCGAGGAACGCCAGCGCGCCGACGACGAGGTACATCCAGGCGCCCAGCGTCGGGCCTGCCTCGCGGATCGTGTTGTCCAGCGAGCCGGTCGTGATCAGCCCGGCCCCGTAGGCCGCGAGGGCGACGGCTACCGCCGCGAGCACGACGAGCCGCACGCGACCCAGGCTGCGGCGCCGCTGCACGCCAGCTGCCGCGAGCAGCACCGCTCCGGCCAGCGCGAGCACCCTCACGCGACACCGCCCGGCAGCGCCGCGAGCCTGCGCTCGCGCACCAGCGAGGCCAGCACCGCCGCCGTCAGGATCGCCACGATCACGCCGAGGCTGAGCAGCACGGGCGGGTGCCAGAGGTCGCTGAGGGCCAGCTTGAGCCCGGCGAACCCGAGGACCCCGGCCAGCCCCAGCCCGAGGAAGTGGAAGCGCGCCATCGACCCTGAAAGCAGGAAGGTGAGCGAGCGCAGGCCGAGGATCGCGAAGGCGTTCGAGGTGAAGACGATGAACGGGTCGTCGGTGATGGCGAAGATCGCGGGGATCGAGTCGAGAGCGAAGACGATGTCGGTCGTCTCGATCGCGATCAGCGCGGCGAGCAGCGGGGTGGCGTGCAGCACGCCAGCGCGCCGCACCAGGAAGCGGCCGCCCTCGTAGCCCTCGGTGACTGGGAGCAGCCGGCGCAGGCCGCGCAGCACGATGTTGCGGTTCGGGTCGACCTTGATGCTGGAGTGGCGCGCCAGCTTGACCGCGGTCACGAGCAGCACCGCTGCGAAGACGTAGAGCACTGCGTGGGCCGCGTCGAGCATCGCCGCGCCGGCGGCGATGAACAGGCCGCGGAAGACGAGCGCCCCGAGCACGCCCCAGAAGAGCACGCGCTTGCGCAGGTTGTCCGGCACCGCCAGCGCGCTGAAGATCACCGCGAAGACGAAGACGTTGTCGACCGAGAGGCTCTTCTCGATCAGGTACCCGGCCGCGTACTCGCCGGCGACACCGCCGCCCTGCCACAGCCAGAGCACGCCCGCGAACGCCGCGCCGAGGCCGATCCAGACGGCGCTCCAGACGAGGGAGGCGCGGAAGCTCGGCGCATCCTTGCCGCGTCCCAGCAGCAGGTCGACTCCGAGCAGTGCGAGGACTGCCGCGGTGAAGCCGATCCAGACCCAGCTGCTGACGTTCATGGTGTCCCTTCGGTCGACGGAGGATTCCTGTCGGCCGAAGGTCTCTCCCGCCACGCTTGGCGGCCGGTGACACCGGGCTTGCGCCGTATTGACGGTGGCACCCGTCGGGGATACTCCCCCTCGGATAAGTCGCACTTTACACGACTCAAGTGTCGTGACTCTAGTGGCGCGTGTACGGGTTCTGTAAACCTGTGCTCAGCGCGGGGCGATCTGCGCGAGCAGCTCGCCCACGGTGTGCGTGCGCTCCAGGGGATGCCGCAGCGGCAGCTCCAGGTGCACCTCGTAGACGTTGCGGCGCCCGACGCGCGTCCGCGACAGATACCCGCCGTCGGCGAGCTCGGCGACGATCCGCTGGGTCGCGCGCTCGGTGATCCCGACGAGGCCCGCGAGCTCGCGCAGTCGCAGCTCCGGGTCGCCGACCAGGCAGAGCAGGACGTGCGCGTGGTTCGTCAGGAACGTCCAGCCGCTGCGCTTCTCGTCGTTCATCGAAGCGAGATCCTACGGTCGGGCCGGGACGTTCGCCGCCCGTTCCGTGCGCGCCGCCGCCAGACGTGGTGGAATGGGCCGGTGAGCACCCCGTCGTCGCCCAGCCTTCCCGTCGGTCGCAACACCCTCCTGCTCGCCGGCACGCTGGCTGCGCAGAGCGGGATGATGCAGATGGTCGCCGCCGTCTCGACCCTCACCTTCGTGTTGCTGACGGACATCAAGGGCTTGCTGGGCGTGGCCCCGGCGCTCGTGCTCGGCTCGGCGGCGCTGGCAGCCTTCCCGGCCGGCAAGGCGATGGATCGCTTCGGGCGGATGCCCGTGATCCGCTTCGGGTTCATCTGCTGCGGCGCGGGTGCCCTGCTCACCGGCCTTGGCGCGCACTACGAGAGTGCGGCCCCGGCGATCGTCGGCTTCATCCTGATCGGCATCGGCAACGGGCAGGTGCTGCTCACGCGCGGCGCCGCCAGCGACATGTACCCGCCCGAGCGTCGCGCCCGCGGCGTCGGCCTCGTCCTGTTCGGCTCGGTGTTCGGCGCGATCCTCGGGCCGTTCGTCTTCACGCCGCTCTTCGGCAAGGACACCGTGCACGCCAGCGCGCTCGCGACCCCGTGGTTCGCGGCGGCCGGCTTCATGGTGGTCGGGCTGCTGCTCTCGTTCGCGGTGCGCGTCGACCCCAAGAAGATCGCTGAGCTGCACGCGGCGATCGCCGCGCAGGCGACGGCCGACCGCGCCGGCGACGGCCGTGCGGCTGCTCCGCCCGCCGTGGCTGCTCCGCTCAAGGAGATCCTCCGTCGGCCCGGCGTGCTGCCCGCGCTGCTCGCGGCGATGGCCAGCTTCGGCGTGATGGTGTCGGTGATGAACCTCACCGGCTACGTCGTCGTCCACCACGGGCACTCCAAGGGTGACCTCTTCCCGATCATCAGCGCGCACATCGTCGGCATGTTCGGCCTCGTGCTCGTCGTCGGCGACATCATCGACCGCGTCGGCAAGGCGACGGCCATGGTCTCCGGTCTCGTCGTGACGGCGATCGCCAGCCTCGGGCTGATCTGGATCCACTCGATCCCCGGCACGGCCGTGCTGCTCTTCCTGCTCGGTATCGGCTGGGTCTTCTCGTTCGTCTCGGCGACGACGCAGCTCGCCGACCTGACCGCTCCGAACGAGCGCGGCAGGCTGCTCGGCTTCAGCGATCTGCTCTCGGGCGCGACCGGCGCGACCCTCGCAATCGCGGGCGGACTGGCCTTTACACACAGCGGAACTGCGGCCCTTTCACTCCTTGCCGCCGTGGTTGCCGTTCTGCCTGTACCCTTGATCGTCCTGAGGCGACTTCCCGCCTCATTGCCGCAGGTTGCCTGAAAGGTTCTGCTACTCTTCTCCGCCGCTGCCTATGAAGACTTGGAACGCTAAACCAAACGAACTTGAGAAGCGCTGGTACGTCGTCGATGCTGACGGCAAGACCCTGGGCCGCCTCTCCACGCTCATCGCGGACACGATCCGCGGTAAGACCAAGCCGACGTACACGCCACACGTGGACACCGGCGACTTCGTCATTGTCGTGAACGCCGAGAAGATCGCGGTCACGGGCAAGAAGCTGGATAAGAAGATGTACTACCGGCACTCGGGCTACCCGGGCGGTCTCAAGGAGCGCACGCTGCGTCAGCAGCTGGACAAGCGCCCGACCGACGTCATCCGCCTCGCTGTCAAGGGGATGCTGCCGAAGAACAAGCTCGCCTCGGCCCAGCTCACCAAGCTGAAGATCTACGCCGGTCCCGACCATCCGCATGAGGCGCAGGCGCCCATGCCCCTTGAGGGGAACTAGCGTCATGGCTCTCATCGCGCAGTATCTGGGCACCGGCAAGCGCAAGACGTCTGTCGCCCGCGTCATCCTTCGCCCCGGCGACGGCAAGACGTGGCTGAACGGCCGTCCGCTTGAGGACTACTTCCCCCGCCTGGCGCACCGCGTCCAGGTCCTGTCGCCGCTGAAGGTTGCCGGTCTCGAGGGTCACTACGACCTCCGCGTCCGCGTCCACGGTGGCGGCATCAGCGGCCAGGCCCACGCGATTCGGCACGGCATCGCCCGCGCCCTCGTCGAGGCCGACCCGGAGCTCCGCGTTCCGCTCAAGCGGGAGGGCTTCCTCGCTCGCGACTCACGCGTCGTCGAGCGCAAGAAGGCCGGTCTCCACAAGGCCCGTAAGGCTCCGCAGTTCTCGAAGCGCTAACCGGCGCTTTCGGGACAGCGGCCGCTCCTGGCCCCTTCGTCAGCTGAGGCTTCCGCCATGGCTCGTCGCATCTTCGGTACCGACGGCGTTCGTGGCATCGTCGGCGAGAAGCTGACGGTCGATCTTGTTGAACGGCTCGGCCGGGCAGCAGCGCTCTGGGCAACCGCCCAGGGTGCTGCGCCCGGCGGGGCCGTTCCGCGTTTCCTGATCGGTCGCGACACGCGCGGCTCCGGCCCCGAGCTCGAGCAGGCGCTGGCGCGCGGCATCGCCTCGGGCGGTGGCGTCGCCGTCGTTGGCGGCGTGCTGCCGACCCCGGCCGTGGCGCTGCTTGCCGGCGAGGGCTTCGGCGCGGTGATCACGGCCTCGCACAACCCGCCCGAGTACAACGGCGTCAAGTTCTTCGGCGCCGGCGGCAACAAGCTCGTCGACGCCGACGAGGAGGCGATCGAGAGCCTGCTCGGAGCCGCAGCGGCCGCGGTGCCGGGGCGCAGCGAGCCGCTGGACGTGGCCGTGGCGGAGTACATCGCGCTCGTGCTCGACCGCTTCGGTGGCGGCGCGGGCTCGCTCGCTGGCCTGGCGATCGGCGTCGACTGCGCGAACGGCGCCTACTCCGGCCTCGCTCCCGCCGTCTTCGAGCGCCTCGGCGCACGCGTCGTCACCGTTGGCGATGCGCCCAGTGGCGCCAACATCAACAGCGGCTGCGGTGCCACCGACCTCGATCTGCTGGCGCGCACCGTGCGCGACCAGGGGCTCGACCTCGGCATCGCCTTCGATGGCGACGGCGACCGCATGCTGGCCGTCACCGCCGCGGGTGACCCCATCGACGGTGACCAGATCGTGGCGATCCTGGCACCCTTCCTCGGCGTTGACCAGGTCGCGGTGACCGTGATGTCGAACCTCGGCCTGCATCGCTTCCTCGGTGAGCGCGGGATCCGCGTCCACTCGACCGACGTCGGCGACCGCTACGTCCTGGAAGCGCTGCGTCGTGAGGGCGGCATCCTCGGCGCCGAGCAGTCGGGCCACATCATCGTGCTGGACGGCCACGTGACGGGAGACGGGCTCGCTGCGGCGTTGCTGCTCTGTCGCGCGCTCGGCGGCCGCACGCTGGCGGAGGCTGCCGCCGCGATGCCGCGCTATCCGCAGTTCAAGGTCAACGTGCCCACCTCCGGCAAGACGCTCTCGCAGGGCCTGCGCGACGAGCTCGCGGACATCAACACGAACCTCGCGGGCAGCGGCCGCGTGCTGGTTCGCCCGTCGGGCACCGAGCCGCTCGTGCGCATCCTCGCCGAGGCCGAAAATCGGGAAAGTGCCGCCGACCTCTGTGCTAGAGTCGAGCGACTCGTGAGGCAGGAAATCGGCTGATCAAGCCGAAACCAGGTCGATCGTGGTGGTAAGGCAAACGCCAGGCGTGCCGACCACTCAGCAGGACCGGATCCTGCGGCTCAGGTAGCGAATTCAAGGGACGGTCGCGTATGTGCGGAATCATCGGATATGTGGGGTCGCGGCAGTGCAAGCCGCTGCTGCTGGCAGGTCTCGAGCGCCTCGAGTACCGCGGCTACGACTCCTCCGGTGTCGCCCTGCTGGAGGAAGGCCGCCTTGAGTACGTGCGCGCCGTCGGCAAGCTGTCGAACCTCAAGAAGAAGTGCGACGTCCAGACCTCGCCCGCGCTCACCGGCCTCGGCCACACGCGCTGGGCCACCCACGGCGGCGTCACCGAGGCCAACGCCCATCCGCTGTGCGGCTGCGACGGCTCGCAGCTCTCGATCGTCCTCAACGGCATCATCGAGAACTACCGCGAGCTGCGCGAGACGTTGCGCGCCGAGGGCCACACCTTCACCTCCGAGACCGACGCCGAGACGGTCGCCCACCTGATCGAGAAGTTCTACGACGGTGACCTCACCGCCGCGGTGCGGCAGACCTACGCGCAGCTCGAGGGCCACTTCACCTTCGTCGCGATCCATGCCGACCAGCCCAACCTGCTGGTCGCCGCGCGCTACCAGTGCCCGCTCGTCGTCGGCGTCGGCGAGGGCGAGACGTTTCTTGCCTCGAACGCTGCTGCCTTCCTCATCGAGACGCGCCGCGTGTTCTTCCCCGAGGACGGCGACATCGTCACCATCACGCCGGGCGTCGTCGTGATCGAGCGCCCCGACGGCACGGTCGTCGAGCGCGACCTGGTCGAGCTGGACTGGGACATCGAGAGCGCGACCAAGGACGGCCACGAGACGTACATGCTCAAGGAGATCTACGAGCAGCCCGACGCCGTCGAGCAGACGATCGGCGACCGGCTCCGGCACGGGCGCCTCGAACTGGAGGAGGGTCTCGGCATGTCCGACGACGACCTGCTGAACCTCCACCGCATCGTCATCCTCTCGGCAGGCACCTCGTACCACGCCGCCGTCGCCGGCCGCTACGCGATCGAGGAGTGGGGCCGCGTCCCGGTCGAGCACGACGTCGCCTCGGAGTGGATCTACCGCAACCCGGTGCTCGACAAGGCGACGCTCGTCATCGGCATCTCCCAGTCGGGCGAGACGCGCGACACGATCACCGCCATGCAGCTCGCCCGCTCGATGGGCGCGCGCACCGTCGCCATCACCAACATGATGGGCTCGCAGATCACGCGCGAGGTCGACTCGGTGCTCTACACGCGCGCCGGTCTCGAGGTCAGCGTCGCCGCGTCCAAGACGTTCACCGCCACGCTGTCGCTGCTCTTCCTGGTCGGGCTGAAGCTCGCGCAGGTGCGCAAGACGCTGCCGGCCTCGGAGCTCGAGTTCATCGTCAACGCGGTCTACGCGCTGCCGTCCAAGCTCCAGGACTTCATCGACGGCTACCGGGCCGGACGCCACCCGATCGACGAGATCGCCCAGCGTTTCGCCGACCGCCCCTTCTTCCTCTACCTGGGCCGCAACATCGGCCTGCCGGTCGCCCTGGAAGGCGCGCTCAAGCTCAAGGAGATCTCGTACATCCCCACCGAGGCCTACTCGGCGGGTGAGATGAAGCACGGGCCGATCGCCCTGCTCGACGCGTCGGTGCCGGTCGTCGTCGTGGCGACCAACCACAAGCGCGTCTACGACAAGATCATCTCGAACATCCAGGAAGTGCGTGCCCGCGGCGCCCACGTGATCGCGATCGCGACCGAGGGCAACGAGGACATCCAGCATCACGCCGACGACGTGATCTACGTGCCGCAGTCGCCCGCCTTCCTGCAAGCGGTGCTCGCCGTCGTGCCGCTGCAGCTGCTCGCTTACCGCATTGCGCGCCATCGCGGGCTGAACGTCGATCAGCCGCGCAACCTGGCGAAGACCGTCACGGTCGAGTAGCGCCCCGCAGCCCGGCCCAGTCGGCAGCCGTCACTGCGGCCAGCACGTAGTCGTTGCGGGCCCCTGCGGGGTCGTCGCGCGACGGCATGAAGTCGCGCAGCACGCCCTCCTCGCGGAAGCCGAGCCGTGCCAGCACGGCGCGCATCGGCACATTCGTCACGTCGGTCGTCGCCTGGACGCGGCCGGCGCCGAGCTTCGCGAAGAGGTGCGTCGTGATCAGGGTCACCGCCTCGCTGCCGATGCCCTTGCCGCGGCTCGCCGGGTCGTACAGCTCGATGCCCAGCTCGTAGACGCCGGGCGGCAGCATGCGGCGGCCACCGCGCCCCTGCACGTCGCCGACCAGTCGGCCGTCCGCCTCGATCGCGAACTCGAGCCAGCCGTCGTGCAGGCGGCCTGATGCGGCGATGCGGCGGCGCAGCTCCTCTCGCTCGTCGCCGACGGTCTCCCTCGGCCCGGCAAAGCCAGCCGGATCTTCGCCGACGCTGTGGAGGGCCGCGATCAGGGTGTCCAGCTCGTCGCTGCGGAAGGCGCGCAGGGTGCAGCGCGTGCCGCGGATCACGACGGTGTCGGGCGCAGGGCTGCCGAGGTCGGCGGCGGAGGAGCCGCGGTTGCCGGGCTCGCCGCTCACTCGCCGTCGCTCCCACCGCGCAGGCGCTTCGTCTCGCTGCGCCGCTTCTTGGCGGTGATGCGACGGTCGACCGAGCCCTTCGTCGGCCGGGTCTTCACGCGCGGCGGATCGACGTGCAGCGCGAGGCGCAACTGCTCGACGACGCGCTCGATCGCCAGCTCCTTGTTGCGCAGCTGGCTGCGCTCGTCTTGCGCGATGGCGCGGATGATCGGCCCCACCTTCGCGATCACGCGGCGCTTCTGCAGCTCGCCGAGCGACGGCGACAGCTCGACGTCGAAGATCGCCTCCACGCGCGTCTCCGCCTTGTTGGCGTGCTGGCCTCCCGGACCGCTCGAACGCGAGGTGCGCAGCACGATCTCGTCGGGCGGTAGCGCAACCGATCGTGTCACGCGAATAGACTCGGAAGCCATGGCAGCCATTCTGCTCGACGTCGACGGGGTGTTCCACGTCTCCGGCGATCCTATCCCCGGCGGTGCCGAGGCCATCGACCGCCTGCGCGCGGCGGGCCATCGCCTGCGCTTCGTCACCAACAACACGACGCGCTCGCGCTCGGTGCTGGCGCAGGAGCTGCGCGCGCTCGGCCTCGAGCTGGACGACGACGAGCTCCAGACGACGCCCCAGGCCGCGGCGCGCGCGCTGGCGGGCAAGCGCGTGCTCGCCCTCTGCATGCCCGCCATCGTCGACGACCTGACGGGGATCCAGCTGGTGGGCGAGGGCGCGGACGCCGTCCTGCTTGGCGGCTGTGACGAGACCGACGAGCCGAACCGCGTGTTCAGCTACATGAACCTCGCCCGCGCCTTCAGCGAGCTGCAGGCCGGCGCCGCGCTCTACTGCCTGCACAAGAGCCGCTGGTGGCAGACCTCGCTCGGGCCGCTGCTCGACGCGGGCGCCTTCGTCGCTGGCCTGGAGTTCGCCGCCGGCGTCGAGGCGACCGTGCTGGGCAAGCCGAGCCCCGCCTACTTCGAGGCAGCGCTGAGCGCGCTCGACGCCGACCCCGAGCTCTCGTGGATGGTCGGAGACGATCTCGAGGCCGACATCGGGGCCCAGAAGCTCGGGATGCGCACCGTGCTCGTCCGTACCGGCAAGTTCCGGCCTGACGCGCTCGACGCGACCCAGGGCCGCCCCGACATCATCATCAACTCGATCGCCGATCTGCCCGACTGGCTCGAGCGCTGGGTTTGAGCCTGGTAGGAGTGCGGGGCTGGCGGCCGCTGAGCACTCCATCGGGTGATCCGACCACGGCCCAGCCAGCCGATCTCTGTCTGTGGTGGATACCAATGGTGCACCGCGGACACTGCGGTCAATGAGCGAACTGGACGACGCACATGGTGCTTAATGCACTGATCCGTTCGTCCAGCGACGCCTTCGTTCGCATCGACGGTGCAGGCACCGTCGTTTCCTGGAACGAGATCGCCGAGGAGCTGTTGGGCTGGACGGCCGCCGAGGCGATCGGGAAGTCGCTCGCGGGGACGATCCTGCCGCCGGTTCTCGCGGACGGGCATGCAGCAGGCCTGGAGCGCTACCACCACCCCGGCGAGGCTGACGTCTTCCAGCGCACGGCGCTGACCGCGGTCACCAAGGGCGGCCGCGAGCTGCCGATCGAGCTGACCGTGTGGCCGACGCCGGTCGGCGATCGTGTCGAGTTCAGCGCATTCATCCGCGACATCTCCGATCGCGCGCGGGTGGAAGAGCACGAGCCGGCGCTGGAGGAGAGCGAGCGCCGGCTGCGAGCGACGTTCGCCTCGGCCGCCGTCGGGATGGCGCTGCTTGATGACGTCGGCGGCGTGGTCGCGTGCAACGCGGCCCTCTGCCAGTTCCTGGAGCACACCGAGGACGAGCTGGTCGGCTCCGAGCTGACGGCCTATGCCCATGCGGACGACCAGGCCACGTTGAACGAGCTGCACAGCGAGCTGCGCGCGTTCGACCGCGAGGCCTACACGGTGGAGGTGCGCTACGCCCGCCCGGGCGGTGAGGTCGTCTGGGCGCGCCAGACCAGCTCGGTCGTCGACGACTCGGTGCAGCAGCTCTTGCTCTGCGTCGTCCAGGACGTCACCGAGCAGAAGCGCGCCGAGGATGATCGCGACCGGCTGGAGCTCGAGCTGCGGCTCGCCCAGAAGCTGGAGGCCGTCGGCCAGCTTGCCGCCGGCATCGCCCACGAGATCAACACGCCGGCGCAGTTCCTCGGTGACAGCCTCAGCTTTCTCCGCCAGGCCTATCTCGACGTGTCGCGTCTCCTTGACGCCTACCGCTCGCTCGCCGGCGGCCTGGGCCTGCCCGCCGAGGCGCTCGCCCCCTTGCAGGCGCTCGAGGCTGAGATCGACCTGTCCTACCTCCAGCTGCGCATCCCGCCGGCGTTCGAGCGCACCTTCGACGGGGTGCAGCGAATCTCGACGATCGTCAAGGCGATGAAGGCCTTCTCGCATCCCGACCAGGCTGAGATGCGCCTCGCGGATCTCAACGAGGCGCTGCGCAACTCGCTGATCGTGGCCCGCAACGAGTACCGCTACGTCGCCGAGGCGGCGGAGGAGCTGGGCGACCTGCCCCTCGTTCACTGCTTCGTTGGCGAGCTCAACCAGGTGTTCCTCAACCTCATCGTCAATGCGGCCCACGCCATCGAGGACGCTCGCGGCACCGGTGACGGCACGTCGCTCGGCACGATCACGGTGCGGACGTGCCTCGAGGGCGACGACGCGCTGATCGAGATCGCCGACACGGGCAGCGGCATCCCCGAGCACGTGCGCGACCGCGTGTTCGACCCGTTCTTTACCACCAAGGAGGTGGGGCGGGGCACCGGGCAGGGGCTCCCGCTCGCCCGCTCGATCGTCGTGGAGCGCCACGGCGGGTCGATCCGCTTCGACACCGAGGCCGGCCGCGGCACCACCTTCCAGATCAGAATTCCCATTCGAGGCGTCGGCGTGGCCGGCCGGAGGCTTGCCGCATGACGCGCGTGCTGTTCGTGGACGATGAGATCCAGGTGCTCGAGGGCCTCGAGGACATGCTGCGGGCGCGGCGCTCACCCTGGCAGCTCGACTTCGCGGTGGGCGGCGCACAGGCGCTGGAGAAGCTGGCTGCGGCGTCGGCCGACGCGCCCTTCGACGTTGTCGTCACGGACATGCGCATGCCCGGCATGAACGGCGCCGAGCTGATGGAGCGGGTGCGTCACGACTGGCCGGGCCTCGTGCGCATCGTCCTCTCCGGCTACTCCGACTCGGGCTCGGCGCTGCGCGCAGTGCCCGTTGCCCACGAGTTCCTGTCGAAGCCCTGCTCGCCGGAGGCGCTGGCCGAGGCGGTCGACCGCGCGAGACAGCTCCAGATGGCCCTGAGCGCCGAGCCGTTGCGCCTGATCGTGGCCGGCACCGGCGACATGCCCGCGGCCCCCGAGGTCTTCGCAGCGCTGACGACGCTGCTGTCGTCGGCCGAGCCCTCGATCGCCGAGATCGCCGCGCTGGTCGAGCGTGACGTCGGCGTGTCGGCGAAGCTGCTGCAGATCGTCAACTCGGCCTTCTTCGGTCGCTCGCGGCGGATCTTCAGCGTGGCCGAGGCGATCACGCTGCTCGGCCTCGCGCTGCTGCGCGGCCTCGTGCTGTCGGTCGAGGTGTTCACGGTGTTCGAGACGCGCCCCGGCTCGCGCTTCTCGATCGATCGCCTCGAGCACCATGCGGCGCAGGTCGGTGCCATCGCCTGCTGGTTCGTCGGTGCCGAGGAGCGGTCAGAGGCACTCATCGCAGGCCTGCTGCACGATGTGGGGCGCCTGCTGCTGGCCTCGAAGCGCCCGGACGAGCTGGAGGAGATCCTCCGCCTGCACGACGAGACGGGCCGGCCGCTGCACGAGCTCGAGTTCGAGCTGCTCGGCACCACGCACGCCGAGATCGGTGCGTCGCTGCTCGCCCTGTGGGGCCTGCCCTTCCCGATCGTCGGGGCCGTCGCGAACCACCATGTCCCGGAGCGGACAGGGGCTTCGGGCATCGACCTTGCGGCTGCCGTGGCGATCGCCGACGCGCTCGCCTACGGTCTCGAGCCGTCAGCTGATCTGCTCGCCCGCGACGGCGCGGCCCAGCGCATCGCCGAGTGGCACTCGGCCGCGCGGCCCGAAGCGGCGACGGCATGACCGTCACGGCGCCAGCAGGCGCAGCTTCCAGCGACCAGGCGGCACTCGCCAGGCCGCGCATCCTCTGCGTCGACGACGAGCCGCAGGTGCTGGACGGCATGCGCGACACGCTCGGTCGCCGCTACGACATCACAACCGCCGACAGCGGCATCCGGGCCATCTCCGAGCTGCGCCTGAACGGCCCGTTCGACGTCGTCATCTCCGACATGCGCATGCCGCTGATGGACGGGGCGCGCTTCCTGACGACCGCGTTCGGTATCGCGCCTGACACCACGCGCATCGTGCTGACGGGGTACGCCGAGGTCGACTCTGCGATCGCAGCGGTCAACTCGGGCAGCATCTTCCGCTTCCTCGTCAAGCCGTGCGCGCCGGACGATCTGCTCGCGGCGATCGACGCCGGCGTGGCGCAGTACCAGCTGATCAATACCGAGCGCGTGCTGCTGGAAAAGACGCTGCTGGGGACGGTTGACGCGCTGCTGCAGGTGCTTGCCTACGCGAGCCCGTCCTCGTTCGGTGCGACGGAGCGCATCCGGAAGCGGACGCTCGACCTGCTGACCGAGATCGGCGTCAAGCCGGACTGGCAGATCGAGCTCGCCTGCAAGCTCTGCATGATCGGCAACACATCGCTTGGACTCGAGCTGGCCGAGAAGCACTACACGGGTGCTCGCGTCGACCTGAAGGAGAAGGCGAAGATCAACAACATCGGTGCCGCCACCGATCGCCTGCTGGCCGGCATCCCGCGGCTCGAGGTCGTGCGCGAGTATCTCGGCGTTGCGCTTGGCTCGCCACGCGGTCTCGCCGAGCAGCCGATCCAGGCCCGGGCGCTCCGCACCGTGATTGCCTTCGATCGCTTCGTCGCGCGCGGCCTGGAGCCGAGCCATGCGCTGGACGCGCTGAAGAACGAGAAGGAGCACGGCGAGGACGTGCTCGAGGGCATCGCCAAGGCGCTCGGGGCGGGGGTGCACGGCCTGATCGTCGTGCCCGTTGCGGTGCAGGCGCTCGAGCTCGGGCAGCTGTTCGCACAGGACGTCAAGTCGACCGCCGGGCACCTGCTGGTGACCCATCTCCAGCCGACCACCGAGCACCTCATCGAGCGTCTGAAGAGGATGGCTGTGCTCGAGACGATCGAGTACAAGACCATCCAGATGCTCGTGACGCCCAATAGCTCTGCGGCGCGCGCGGCGTCGCGCTACGAGGATGTCGCGCCCGAGCCGGTCGGCCTGCCGCTGGCGTTCGGCTGCGCTGCGCGCATGGCGCTCACGCTCCGCTTCGGCGCCGCTGGCGAAGCGATCGAGGTCGAGCGGGCGGGCCAGCACGCTGTCGAGGTCATCGGCGACCTGGACCTGACGATCGCCGAGATCGCGCGAGTCACCATCACCTACCCCGAGAACGTCGTCGAGGTTGCTGCCAACAAGAGCCTTGCCCCCACCGGCTCCACCGGCTTCCACTCGCGCGACAGCAAGGAGGTGGAGCGCACGAAGCCGACCGGTCCGACCCCCGAGCTGGTCTGGGAGGCCGTCTCGAAGCGGCTCGCCGAGGAGCTCAACGAGAAGGTGTTCGCCAAGTGGTTCGGCCCGGTGCGTGCGCTCGAGCTGGCCGAGCAGGAGCTGGTCCTCGCCGTGCCGGACGAGGAGTCTCGCGACTGGATCGGGGAGCACTATGCGGCGCTGCTCGCGGTCGAGGTTCGCACTGCCGCCGACAACCGCCACACCGTCCGGCTCGTCGTCAAGGAGCCCGATCCGGAGGCGGAGGGCGTGGTGTACACCCCCACGGTCACCGTCGAGGCCGTGATTGCGCTCTCGGTTTCCTTCGGCGAGGGCTACGAGCTGACGGCGCTCGAGCCGGGCGAGAAGCTCCGGCTGACGCTCAGCGGCGACGTCGACCTCGACATCGTCGATGTCGCCCGGCTCACCGTGCACGTGGAGATCCCGGAGCCGGAGGTCGAGGTCGTCGAGGAAGGCGCTGACGCCGCTGCGGCGGGCGGGCCGGCCGACACCGCTCCGGCCCCGGCCGCCTGAGGGCGACTACACTCGTCGCCATGCGCATCGGCGTCGACCTGATCGAGATCGAGCGGATCCGCCAGGCGCTGGAGCGCCACGCGGGCTTCCGTGAGCGCTGCTTCACCGAGGCCGAGCAGGCCTACTGCGACGCGAAGCCGAACCCGGCGCAGCACTACGCCGGCCGCTTCGCCGGCAAGGAAGCGGTGGGCAAGGCGCTCGGCTGCGGCGTCCACTTCACCTGGCGGGAGATCGAGATTGTCGGCCGCCCGAAGCCGGGCGTCGTGCTCACCGGCAAGACGCTGGCCTGGGCTGAGCAGGTCGGAGCGGGGCGGATCGAGCTGTCGATGACGCACTCGCGCGAGCTGGCCGCAGCGATCGCCGTCGTTGAGCCCGCCGGGGCCTGACGTGCTCGAGCCCCTCTGCACCGCGGCCGAGATGGGCGACGCCGAGGAGGCGTACGAGGGCTTTCCCGAGACCGCTGGCGAGCTGATGGAGCGCGCGGGCCGAGCCGTCGCCGAGGAGACCCTGCGGCGCTTCCCGGACGCGCGACGGATTGCCGTGGTGTGTGGCGGCGGGGCAAACGGCGGGGACGGGCGGATCGTGGCGCGGCTGCTGCGCGAGGCGGGACGCACGGTTACCGAGGCTCTCGATCCGGCAGCCGACGTGATCATCGACGCGCTGCTCGGCACCGGCTTCCGGGGCGCCCTGCGCGACGAGGCGGCGGCGCAGATCGCCGCGATCAACGCGGCTGGCGTGCCGGTCGTTGCCGTCGATGTGCCGTCGGGTGTCGATGCCTCGAGCGGCGAGGTTGCCGGGGCTGCTGTTGTCGCCACGGTCACCGTCACCTTCCACGAGCGCAAGCTGGCGCACGCTGTAGCGCCGGGACGCTTCCACTGCGGTGAGGTGGTCGTCGCGGATATCGGCCTCGAGCACCGGGGCACCGCGGCGAGCCGCGTGCTGGCCGAGGTGCTGGTGCACGTGCCGCGCCGCGGGCCGGCGTCGTCGAAGTTCAGCGCCGGCTCGCTGCTCGTCGTGGGCGGCTCGCGCGGCATGACCGGCGCGCCGTGT
>CANNRA010000031.1 GCA_947507735.1 Actinomycetota bacterium | reverse complement strand
GAGGGCTTCTCCGTGTCGGTCGGCGGCGGCCTCTCGTCGGTGCCGCGCCTCGCCCGCGACATGGGCATCTTCGTGCCGAAGGACGAGGGGGTCGAGGTGCTCGCCGCGATCCTCGACGCCTGGAAGACCGACCTGCGCTACCGCGTCTCCCGCGTCAAGGCGCGCCTCAAGTTCATGATCGACGACATCGGCCCGGAGGGCATGCGCGAGCGCGTCGAGGCCCTCCTCGGCCGGCAGCTCGAGGACTTCACGCCGCCGCCCGCCCCGCGCCCGATCGACCACATGGGCATCACGCCGCAGAGCCAGCCCGGCCTGACGACGATCGGCGTGCCGGTGCACCTCGGCCTCATCTCCGGCCAGCAGATCCAGCAGATCGCCGACCTCGCCGAGTCGATCGGCGCCGACGTGCGGATGACGCGCCAGCAGAACTTCCTGCTCGTCAACGTCCCGGCCGAGCAGGTCGACGACACGATCGCCCGCGTCGAGGAGATCGGCTTCTCGCTGCGCGTCAACAAGCTGCGCGCCAACGGCATCGCCTGCACCGGCGAGCCGCACTGCAACTTCGCCGTCGCCGAGACGAAGGGCCGCCTCGGCCCGCTCATCGACCGGCTCGAGGTGCGCTTCGGCGACACCATCGGCGACCTCCGCCTCCAGCTCGACGGCTGCCCGCACGCCTGTGCCCAGCACTGGATCGCCGATCTCGGCTTCCAGGGCACCACGGCCCGCGACGAGGCCGGCACCCGCCGCCAGGCGTACGACATCTTCGTGCGCGGCGGTCTCGGCAACGACGCGGCAATCGGGCGCCCGCTCTTCCGCCGCATCCTCAGCGAGGAGCTGGACGCACCGGTCGAGGGCCTGATCCAGGGCTGGCTCGACGGGCGTCAGACCGAGGAGAGCTTCAAGGCGTTCTGTGACCGGCTGTCCGACGACGAGCTCGGCGCGCTCGCAGGTGTGGCGCCTGCGCGCAGCCGCCGCGACGAAGAGGAGTAGGGGACTCACATGAGCACGTACGAGATCATCGACGAGCTGGAGGCGGGCGAGCTCGCCGTCGAGTTCGAGGGGCTGGAGCCGCAGGACGTCCTCGAGTGGGCGATCGGCCGCTTCAAGAGCAAGCTCGCCGTGTCGGTGGCGCTGCAGGCCGACGACATCGTGCTGATCGACATGGCGTACCAGATCGATCCGCACGTCCAGGTCTTCACCGTGGACACGGGCCGCCTGCCGGCCGAGAGCTACGAGCTGATCGAGACGCTGCGCGAGCGCTATCCGAGCCTGAACCTCGACATCCTGATGCCCGACCCGGGTCCGGTCTCGCGGCTCGTCAACATCCACGGCCCGAACCTGATGTTCACGTCGATCGAGAACCGCCTGCAGTGCTGCTCGACGCGCAAGGTCGTGCCGCTGCAGCGCAAGCTGGCGACGCTCGACGCCTGGGTCACCGGCCTCCGCCGCGACCAGTGGGCGACGCGCACCAACATCCGCAAGCTCGAGGTCGACCACGACCACGGCGGCGTCGTCAAGCTCAACCCGCTCGCCGAGTGGGTCGAGGAAGAGGTCTGGGACTACATCAAGCAGAACGACCTGCCCGTGCACCCGCTGTACGCGAAGGGCTACACCTCGATCGGCTGCGCGCCGTGCACCCGGGCGATCAACCCGGGCGAGGACAAGCGCGCGGGTCGCTGGTGGTGGGAGTCGGGCGCACCGAAGGAGTGCGGCATGCACTGCGCGATCGAGACCGGCGGCTTCGAGCACCAGGTCGCCGCGATCGTCGGCGAAGGCCACAAGTGAGCGGCACCACCACGACTGCCGACGCTGCCGAGGCCGCTGCGCCCGCCCCCGTCAAGCTGAGCGGTGAGGCGCGCGAGGTCGCGCTGGCCGAGGCCCAGCACGTGCTGGCGCACGTCCAGGACGAGCGTCGCCGCGCCCGCCTCGCCGAGCTGATCGCTGATGTGGATGAGGGCGAGGTCTCCGGCGACTCGGCGCAGGCGCTCGAGGAGCTGCTCGAGCTTGGCCTGGTGTCGGGGCGGCTGCGCGCCGTCTACGGCCCCGAGGGCGAGCAGGCCGCGATCAAGACGTTCCGCAAGCTGCCGCTGGGCAAGGAGCTGACCGAGGGCGCCAGGGAGATCACCGGCGCGCTGCAGTCGCTCGTCGGGCGCGAGCTGGAGAAGGTGTCGATCTCGTCGGTCGGCCCGGGCGCCTACGTCGTGACGATCGGCGCCGACGGCCTCGAGCTGTCGGTGCGGCTCGACCGCCAGGGCGCCCGCCTGCACACGGTCTCGCTGTAGGAGCCCGGTGGACGACCACGTCATCTTTGCGGGCGAGGCTCTGAACGCGGTCGAGGCGGCCCTGCTGCAGCCGATCCGCGACAAGCGCTTCTACATGGCGTGCCTCGACCTCGAGGGGCGCGACTGCCTCGTCGTCGGTGCCGGGCCGATCGGCCTCGAGAAGATCGAGGGCCTGCTCGACGCGCGCGCCAACGTGACGGTCGTCTCGCCCGCGGCGATCCCCGCGGTCCAGGCGTTGCCGTTGACCTGGGTGCAGCGTGAGTACGCGCCGGGCGATCTCGAGGGTCGCTTCCTGGTGATCGCTGCGACCAACTTCCCGGCGGTCAATCGCCAGGTCTACGCGGACGCGGAGCTGCGCTCGATGCTCTGCAACGTGGCCGACGTGCCCGAGCTGTGCAACTTCATCCTGCCCGCCGTGCTGCGCCGCGACCCGATCGCGATCGGCATCTCGACCGGCGGCGCGTCGCCCGCCCTCGCGCAGCGCATCCGCCGCGACATCGAGAGCGTGATCGGCCCCGAGCACCAGCAGCTCGCCCACGAGCTGCGTCGGCTGCGCCCCTGGGCCAAGAAGAACTTCGCCACCTACGAGGATCGCAAGGTCTTCTTCCAGCGGGCCGTCGAGAAGGCGCTCGGATGAGCGTCGCCCTCGTCGGCGCTGGCCCCGGCGATCCCGAGCTGATCACCCGCCGCGGCCTCCGCCTGATCCAGGCGTGCCAGGTGCTGATCTACGACCGCCTCGTCGGGCCCGAGCTTGTTGCGGAGGCGCCCGCTGGCGCCCTGCTGATCGACCGCGACGGCAGCGAGCAGGAGGAGGTCAACGACCTGCTCGTCGAGTACGGCCTGCTCGGCCTGCGCGTGGTGCGGCTCAAGGGCGGCGACCCGTTCGTCTTCGGCCGCGGTGGCGAGGAGGTGCTGCGCCTGCGCGCGCACGGCATCGAGGTCGAGGTCGTGCCCGGCGTCTCCTCGTTCGCGGCAGTGCCGGGCGCGGCTGGCATCCCGGTCACCCACCGCGGTCTCGCGCAGGAGGCGACGATCGTGATGGGCCATGGCGCCGACCTCGACTTCCCGCGGCTCGCCGCGAACCCCGGCACGCTGGTGCTCTTCATGGGCGCTCGCAGCCTGCCGCGCATCGCCGAGGGCCTGCTCGCCGCCGGCAAGCATCCCGACACGCCCGCCGCCGTCGTCGCAAATGGCACCCGGCTCGACCAGGAGGTCGTCACCTCCACCCTGGGCGAGATCGCGGAGGCCGCCGCCGCGGTGCCGACCCCCGCTCTGATCGTGATCGGCGAGGTCGTCTCGCTGGCCGAGGCGATCGGCCCGGCGCAGCCGCAGTACGGCAGCGTCGTCCGCCAGCCGGCGTAGCCGGGCTACGCCGCGGCGCGCGAGGTGCCGCCAGCCTCAGCCGAGGTGGCCCTCGACGACCAGCATCTCCGTCCGCGAGCAGGTCTCGCGGATGCGCCGCAGCGCCTGGTACTCGTCGGAGCGGTACCAGCCGAGGGCTGCCTCCCAGCTCGGGAACTCGATCACGACGAGGCGCTCGGGCCGCCACGCGCCCTCGGCCACCTCGATCGCACCGCCGCGCGACAGGTAGCGGGCGCCGGCTTTCGCGTGCGTCGCAGCGACGTGGTCGGTGTAGCCGCGGATCGCCTCGAGGTCGTGGATCTCCACCTCGGCGATCACGTAGGCCGGGGGGACGGAGGGGGCAGGGACGGCCGCGGCAGCGCCCGCCACCGCGTCACCGCCCCTGCCCGTCTCCTCCAGGAACACCATGTCGGTGCGGGCGCCGCGCAGCCGCTGGGCCTTCAACGCCTGGTACTCGGGCGAGCCGTACCAGGTGCGGAGCTCCGCCAGCCCGGGGAACTCGAGCCCGATCAGCCGGGTCCACTCGTGCGTCCCCTCGAGCCGCTCGAAGCGGCCTCCGCGGATCATGAACGTGCCGCCGTGCGCCTCGATCGACGGCCAGACAGCACCCCGGTAGAGGTCGTACTCGGCCTGGTCGAACACGGACGAGTCGGCAAGCATGAAACCGCGGAGGCTCACGGTGCGCTACTTGCCCTTGAGGTGTGACTTGAAGAAGGCGCTGACGATGCGGATCGCGTCCTGCGGGCACTCGAGCAGGTCGGCGTGGCCGATATCCGGGAACTCGACGAGCGAGATGTGCTTGTTCAGCTTGACCATCTTCCGCGCAGCGAGACCCGACGGGCCCATCTCCGGCGGCGACAGCACGTCGTGGGTGCCGTTGGTCATCAGCATCGGCCGCTTCAGCTTCTTGACGAGCGGCGTCAGATCCATGTTCTCCATTGCGAGACAGGCCTGGCGCACGGTGTACGGGTCGTTGAGCATGACGATCGAGCGGATCATCTCGAAGCAGTCCGCGCCCTCGGGGCTCTCCATGAACTTCGCGCCGACGGCCTGCGTCGTCACGTGATCGGAGAAGTCGTCCCACGCCATGCTCTCGGTCATGCGGCGCCAGATGCGGAAGGCCGTGCGGCGGTACAGGTCGGGCTTCGCAAACGCGACGTCGCAGCAGGTGGCGATCGTCAGTTCGGGGTACTTCGCCGTGAAGGCGATCGAGATCATGCCGCCCATCGAGGTGCCGTGGACGAGCACCTTCTTCAGGCCGAGCGCGCGCACGAGCGCCGCCCCGTCATCGGCCCAGCCCTCGATGGTGTACTCCTCACGCGGGCAGCTCGACTGGCCGTAGCCGCGCGCGTCGAAGGCGAGCAGGCGGAAACCCTTGGCGCGCATGCCGTCATTGACCATGCCGAAGTTGTGCCGGCCGAACAGGCCGCCGCCGAACTGGATGACGACCGGGCCGTCCTCGGGGCCGGTGAACTCGTAGAACAGATTGACCCCGTTCGCCTCGACGAAAGGCATGCGTGCTCCTTGTGTTGCTTGACAGGTGCCGGGAGTCTGACGTACGACACCTCGGCAAGCAACGAGGAGGAACCATGGCGATCAGGATCAAGTACATCATCCCGTTCCCGTTCGACGAGGAGGGGATCGCCAACCGTGCGGCGCAGATCCCGCACGACATTCTCGGCCCGGGAACGACCGTCGAGTGTGTGCCCGTGCGCAACTCGATCACCAATCTCGACAGCTACTACGAGGCGACGCTGCTTGACGCCTACATCACCGAGGCGGGCCTGCTGAGCGAGCAGGAAGGCTACGACGCGGTCTGCATGGACACCGTCAGCGACTCCGGCCTCTACGCGCTGCGCTCGCAGCTCTCGATCCCGGTGATCGGGCCGGGCCTCGTCTCGTACTGCGTCGCCTCGATGGTCGCGAAGAAGTTCACGATCATCACGATGTGGGACAAGTGGCGGCACCTGTACGAGAAGAACCTCGACACGTACCACCTCTGGGACAAGTGCGCCTCGGTGCGCGCGATCAACGAGGAGCCGAACCAGAAGGATCTGCTCAGCGGCAAGGCGCAGAGCGTCTTCGACCGCCTGGTCGAGGAGGCCCAGAAGGCCGTGGACGAGGACGGCGCCGGCGCGATCCTGCTCGGCTCGACCACCATGCACGAGGCCGTCGCCTACATGCAGCCGCGGCTCTCGGTGCCCGTCATCAACCCGGGCCCGGTCGCGTTGAAGATCGCCGAGATGCTCGTCCAGCTCGGCATCTCGCACTCGAAGAAGGACTTCCCGCAGTGCGCCTCGCCCGACCAGGACTACAAGTACTTCAGCCTGATCGGCGCCGACGGCATGACGCGCCAGGTCTAGCGGCGCGAGGCGGCGCTCGACGGCCGTCAGGAAGGGGCGGGCGTGGCCTGACCGGCCGCGCCCGCCGTCGTCATGCCCCGAAGTGACACTTGTGCGTCGATGTGGCACTCTGGCACCATGGGGCCACTTAAACCGATGCATGTCGTCGTGGGACAAAAGGGAAGGGTCGTGCTGCCGGCGCCGCTCCGCCAGGCACTCGGGCTCGCCGTCGGTACCGAGCTGATCGCTCGGGTTGAGGATGGGCGGCTGATCCTCCAGTCCCGCGAAGCCGCCCTCGAAGATCTGCAGAGACTTTTCGACCACATCCCCCGCGAGGTCAGCCTCGTCGACGAGCTGATTGCGGAGCGTCGGCGCGAAGCGTCCCACGAGGAGGCTGAGTGGGGTTGAGTATCAGCTACGTGCTCGACGCCTCGGCCGTGCTCGCCATGATCCATCGCGAGCGGGGCCAGGAGGTCGTGGCGGCGGCTCTCCGGTCGTCGGCGATCAGCACCGTGAATCTCGCGGAGGCGCTTCAGTCGGTTATCGAGCGAGGCGGGTCGCCGGAGGAGGTTGCAGTCCGGCTGGAGTCGCTTGGAGTCGTGATCGTGCCACCGACCGTTGAGGATGCGATGCGGGTGGCAGAGCTTCGGGCTCCTACTCGTCGTTCGGGCCTCTCCCTGGCCGATCGCTGTTGCCTCGCTCTCGCTGAGCGGCTCGGCGCCACGGCTCTCACCGCCGACGGCGCCTGGCTCGAGGCCGGGCACGGCGTCCCTGTCGAGCTGATCCGCTGAACTACTTGCCGGTGTAGGAGCCGCGGCCCGCGCCGTCAAAGGCTCCCGGTGCGCGGTGCATCATCGCCAGCGGCGGGTTCCACTCGGTCGCCGGCACCGTCCAGACGCGGGCTGACGCGCCCTTGCACGACGGGCACTTCGGCGGCTCCGAGCCGACCGGCATGAACTCGTCGAAGTGCTGCTTGCACTTCTCGCAGGCGTACTCGTAAAGCGGCATGCGCGTAAGGATACGCGTTAGGATCGGCGTCGCATGAGCGCTGAAGGGTATTCCCACGATTTCCTGCGCGAGCTGGCCGGCATTCAAGGCATCGCGCCCACCGCTTCCGACCTCGAGACGGTGCAGATGTTCCTGACGACCATCCTGCCCGCACTCGCTGCCATCGAGGCCTCGCTGCCTCCCGGCGTCGTCCCGGTCGGCGAGAGGCTGCCGGCATGACGCTGACTGCGCTTGCCGCCCGCCTCAAGGCCGGGGAGGTGTCCCCGCGCGAGGCGACCCAGGGCTACCTCGACCGCATCGAGCAGCTGAACCCGACGGTCAACGCCTACATCCACGTGGATGCCGAGGGCGCGCTGGCCGCGGCTGACGCCGCCGAGCGGGTGCCCGTCGCCGAGCGCGGTCCGCTCTGGGGCGTGCCGCTCGGCATCAAGGACGTCGTCGATGTCGGTGGCATGAACACCACCGCCGCCTCCGAGATCCTGCGCCACAACCTGGTCGCCGAGGACTCGACGGTGGTGGCGCGCCTGCGCGCGGCCGGCTCGATCATCCTCGGCAAGATCAACACGCACGAGTTCGCGCTCGGCGCCTGGACGACGAGCCCGCACTTCGGCCCGGCCCGCAACCCGTTCGACACCGACCGCATCTGCGGCGGCTCCTCGGGCGGCTCCGGCTGCGCGATGGCAGCCGACCTGGCGGCGGGCACGCTCGGCACCGACACGGCCGGGTCGATCCGCATCCCCGCCTGCTTCGGCGGCGTCACCGGCATCCGCCCGTCCACCGGCCGCGTCTCGAACGCCGGCTCGGTGCCGGTCAGCGCGACCTTCGACACGATCGGCCCGATCGCCCGCTCGGCCCGCGACTGCGCGCTGCTGCTGCGCACGATCGCCGGCGCCGACCCGCGCGACCCGTCCACCTTCGACCTGCCGGTGCCCGACTACCTGGCCGGCCTCGAGGGCGGCATCAAGGGCCTGCGCGTCGGTGTCGTGGTGCAGCGCTTCGAGCACGGCATCAACCCGGCCGTAGCCGCCACCGTGCGCGAGGCGATCGCCGAGCTGAAGGCGCTCGGCGCGATCGTCGAGGAGGTGCGGCCCGTCTTCACCGAGACGGCCGGCGTCGTCCACCAGCTCGTGATGCTGCCCGAGGCCGCGCAGAACCATCAGAAGTGGCTGCGCGAGTGCCCGGAGCTGTACGGCGCCGATGTGCGCGCGCGGCTGCTCGCCGGCGTGTTCCTGCCGGGGCCGGCGTACGTCACCGGCCAGAAGGCGCGGCGCGTTGCCTTCGACGAGGCGCGCGAGCTGTTCCAGCGCTTCGACATCCTCGTGCAGCCGCAGATGCCGGTCGTGCCGCCGAAGATCGGGCAGGTCGAGGTTGACCTCGGGCCGGGCGAGCAGCTGCCCTACCGGCTGTCGCTGCTGCCGTTCAACTCGCCGTGGAGCCTGATCGGGCTGCCGGCGATGAGCGTGCCGGCCGGCTACGTCGACGGCCTGCCTGTCGGCATGACCATCGTCGGGCCGCGCTTCGGCGAGCAGGTCGTCTTCCGTGCAGGTCACGCCTTCCAGCAGGCGACCGACTGGCACGAGCGCCGGCCCAACCTTGCGGTCTGACCTCGTGCAGCTCTCGCTTCACTGCTCTCCCGGTTCCCAGCCCTCCGTGCGAAAGGTGGTCATGGAATGTCAGTTCTGATCAAGGGTGGTCGCATCGTCACCGCGTCCGAGGATTACATCGCGGACATCTTCATCGAGAACGAGCGCATCTCGCTCATCGGCACGAACCTCAAGGTGAATGCCGACAAGGTCATCGACGCCAAGGGCAAGTACGTGCTGCCGGGCGCCATCGACCCGCATACCCACATCGAGTTCCCCTTCGGTGCGACGACGACCTGCGACACGTGGACGTCGGCGACGACCGCGGCAGCCGCCGGTGGCACGACCACCGTCGTCGACTTCTGCGTCCAGACGCCAGGCAAGTCGCTCGCCCATGCGCTCGACGCGTGGCACGGGAAGATGGCCAAGAACAAGCCGGTGATCGATGTCGGCTTCCACATGGCGATCACCGACCTGAAGAAGCCCGAGACGATGACCGAGCTCGCGAAGATCGGCGACGCCGGCATCACCTCGTACAAGCTCTTCATGGCCTACAAGGGCGCCGTCATGGTCGACGACACGACGCTGTTCAAGGTGCTGCGCCAGGCCCACGAGAAGGGCGCGCTGACGATGGTGCACGCCGAGAACGGCGACGCGATCGACGTGCTCGTCAAGGAGGCCCAGGCCAAGAAGCAGACGGCGCCGAAGTACCACGCGCTCACGCGTCCGGTCGAGACCGAGGCCGAGGCCACGAACCGCGCCATCCAGCTCGCGCGCATCGCCGATGCCGCCCTCTACGTCGTGCATGTCTCGTGCAAGCAGTCGATCGCCCCGATCGCCACGGCACGCGAGAACGACTGGAACATCCACGGGGAGACCTGCCCGCAGTACCTCTTCTTCGACGAGAGCTACCTCGACAAGCCGAACTTCGAGGGTGCCAAGTGGGTCTACACGCCGCCGCCCCGCGCGAAGGAGCACCAGGATCACCTGTGGCACGCGCTGAACAAGGACGTGCTGTCGGTCATCTCCACCGACCACTGCCCGTTCAACTGGAAGGGCCAGAAGAGCATCGGCAAGAAGGACTTCGCAGCGATCCCGAACGGCGGTGTCGGCATCGAGGATCGTCTCCGGCTGATCCACCACTACGGTGTCAACGAGGGCCGCATCAGCCTGAACCGCATGGTGGAGCTGCTCTCGACGGCGCCGGCCAAGTACTTCGGCCTGTACCCGCGCAAGGGCACGGTCTCGGTGGGTGCCGACGCCGACCTGGTGATCTTCGACCCGAAGAAGAGCTGGACGATCTCGCAGAAGACGAGCCACTGCCTCGCCGACCACAACCTCTACGAGGGGCGCAAGGTCAAGGGCACGCCGGTCGCCACGCTGGTGCGCGGCAAGGTCGTCGTCGAGGACAACAAGCTCGTCGCTGCACCGGGCCATGGCGAGTACATCAAGCGGGCGAACTTCGGCGAGAAGCTGCTCGCGAAGGGGAAGTGAGCCGGTCGTGAGCGACGACGCCGCCAAGGATCTCTACGCCGCGAAGGGCTTCGGCCAGAAGTTCGAGTACGGCACGAACCCCGCGGTCGTCGTGATCGACTTCTCGTGCGGGTTCACCGACCCGGCGTGCGCGCTTGGCTCCGACCTGACGAAGGAGGTGCTCGCGACGAAGCGGCTGCTCGATGCCGCCCGCGCGAAGGGCCTGCTGGTCGTCTACACGACGATCGGCTTCGACACGTCGGGCAAGGACGGCGCGCTCTGGCTGAAGAAGGTGCCGGGTCTTGGCGCCCTCGAGCTGGGTGGCCCGTGGATCCCGATCGATCCGCGGCTGGAGCCGCGCGACGACGAGCCGGTGCTGCTGAAGAAGGGCGCGTCCGGCTTCTTCGGGACGAACCTGGCGAGCGTGCTGACGGCGCAGAAGATCGACACCGTCGTGCTGTGTGGCGCGACGACGTCGGGCTGCATCCGGGCCACGGCCGTCGACCTGCTGCAGTACGGCTGGCCGGCGCTGGTGCCGCGCGAGTGCGTGGGCGACCGGGCGCAGGCGCCGCACGAGGCGAACCTCTTCGACATCCAGGCGAAGTACGCCGACGTGGTGTCGGTGGAGGAAGCGATCGGCTACGTGAACTCGGTGCCGTCGCGCTAGGAAGGGTCGGCGCGCGCCCGCAGGGCGCGCGCAGGAGTGGGGTGGGGGCCGGCGGCAACGCCGGCCCCCACGTCGTTCGCCGCGGACCCTCTAGGATCCCGCGCATGGCCACCACGCATCGCATCGCGCTCCTGCCCGGCGACGGCATCGGCAAGGAGGTCGTCGCCGAAGCTCGCAAGGTCGTCGACGCCCTCGGCTTGCAGATCGAGTGGACGCACCTGCCGTGGGGCTCCGACTACTTCCTCGAGCACGGCCAGATGATGGCCGACAACTGGGTGGAGACGCTGCGCGCCCACGAGGCGATCCTGATGGGCGCCTGCGGCTGGCCGACCGTGCCCGATCACATCGCCCTCTGGGGGATGATCCTCAAGATCCGCCAGGTGCTCGACCTGTGGGCGAACGTCCGCCCGGCGCGCCTGCTCCCGGGCATCCCGACGCCGCTCGCCAACCGCACCGCCGCCGACATCGACATGGTGTTCGTGCGCGAGAACACCGAGGGCGAGTACGCCGGGGTCGGTGGCCGCTCGCACACCGGCCACCCGCACGAGGTCGGCATCGAGACCGCCGTCTTCACGCGCGTCGGCATCGAGCGCATCGTGCGCTACTCGTTCGAGCTAGCGCTGACCCGCAGCGGCCGCCTCGTCTCGACCACCAAGTCGAACGCGTCACGCTACGGCTACGTGCTCTGGGACGAGATCGTGCGCGAGGTTGCCGCCGACTTCCCCGGCGTCACCGTCGAGAAGGTGCTCGTGGACGCGCTGGCCGCACGCATGGTGTCGAACCCCGGCTCGCTCGACGTGATCGTCGCGTCGAACCTCTTCGGTGACATCCTCACCGACATCGCCGCCGCCATCCAGGGCGGCATGGGCACCGCCGCGAGCGCCAACACGAAGCCCGGCTCGAGCGAGCCCGGCCTCTTCGAGAGCGTTCATGGCTCGGCGCCGGACATCGCCGGCAAGGGTGTCGGCAATCCGATCGCGGCGATCTGGAGCGCGGTGCTGATGCTCGAGCACGTCGGCGAGCCCGAGGCCGCGGCGCGCCTGATGCGGGCGGTCGAGGCGGTCTCGCTCGCGGGCATCCGCACGCGCGACGTGGGCGGTACGGCCCGCACGAGCGAGGTTGGCGACGCCGTCGTTGCCCGCCTGCTCGCCGGCGCCTGAGGGGTGGGGCGAGGCGCTCCCGCCGCCTCCGTGCGCCCGTCCTTGACGGGAACGTGCTCCTCCCGGCACACTTCATAGACTGTGGCGCAGTTCGAGACCGACTCTCTGACCAACGTAGGTGGCGTAGCCGCCACGAGCGTCGACGGTCTCGGCCAGCTCCTCATCGGGATTGTTCTCCCCGCTTAGGGGCGAGCTGCCGATCACGCGCCGACCGGCGCAGACGCCCCCGACAACACCGCCACCGGTGCGCCTGCAGGCAGCATGGAGGCAGGAGGAGAGCCAGGATGTCGCACCAGATGCAGGGACAGGCCCCACAGTCGGGGCAAACGCAGAGAGGAGCAGTGATCGCGTGAGCGGTTCGAAGAAGATGGTCGGGGCGGATGCCGTCCTGCGCTCTCTCGAGGCAGAGGGTGTCGAGACCGTATTCGGCATTCCCGGCGGCGCGATCCTGCCGATCTACGACGCCATGGCGCGCGGCACCACGGTGCGCCACGTCCTCGCCCGGCACGAGCAGGGCGGCGGCCACATGGCGCAGGGCTTTGCGCGCGCGTCCGGCAAGGTTGGCGTCGCCTTCGCGACCTCCGGCCCCGGTGCCACCAACCTCGTCACGCCGATCGCCGATGCGTGGATGGACTCGACGCCGCTCGTCTGCATCACCGGCCAGGTGCGCTCCAATCTGATCGGCACCGACGCCTTCCAGGAGTGCGACATCACCGGCGTCACGATGCCGATCGTCAAGCACTCGTGGCTCGTCCAGGACGTCGAGGAGCTGCCGTCGATCATGAAGGCGGCCTTCCACGTCGCCTCGACCGGCCGCTGCGGCCCCGTGCTCGTCGACATCCCGCGCGACATCCAGGAAGCCGCGCTCGACTTCAAGTATCCCGACTCGGTCGACCTGCCCGGCTGGAAGCCGCCGACCAAGGGCCACCCGCGCCAGATCAAGGAAGCGGCCACCCGGATCGCTGCCGCCGAGAAGGTCGTGCTCTACGTCGGTGGTGGCACGCTCAACGGCGACGCCGTCAAGGAGATCAAGGAGCTCGCCGAGCTCTGGCGCATCCCGGTCGTCACGACGCTGATGGGCAAGGGCGCGTTCCCCGAGACGCACGAGCTGTTCATGGGCTGGCCCGGCATGCACGGCCCCAAGTGGTCGAACTACGCCGTCAACAAGTCCGAGCTGCTCGTCGCCGTCGGCGCCCGCTTCGACGACCGCGTCACCGGCAAGCTCTCCGCCTTTGCGCCGGGCGCCGACATCATCCACCTCGACATCGACTCGGCCGAGATCAGCAAGCTGCGCCACGCCGACGTCCCGGTGGTCGGCCCGCTCAAGCAGATCCTCCACGACATCACCGGCGAGCTGCGCAAGCTGCAGTCGGCCGGTGCCACCTCGCGCACCGAGCCGTGGCTGCGCCAGATCAGGGAGTGGCGCGACGAGTTCCCGCTGCGCTACACGAAGGCCAGCGGCGGCGACTTCATGAAGCCGCAGACCGTGCTCGAGGCGCTGCAGGCGCAGACCGCCGACCGCGACGACGTCATCTTCACGACCGGCGTCGGGCAGCACCAGATGTGGGCGATGCAGTACCTGCTGTGCAACCAGCCGCGCTCGTTCATCACCTCGGGCGGTCTCGGCACGATGGGCTTCGGCATCCCCTCGGCGGTCGGCGCGAAGGCTGCCCGCCCCGACGCGACCGTGGTCTGCGTCGACGGCGACGGCTGCTTCCAGATGACGTGCCAGGAGCTGGCGACCGCGTCGCTGGAGAAGCTGCCGATCGTCGTCGTGCTCGTCAACAACGGCTACCTCGGCATGGTGCACCAGTGGCAGAACCTCTTCTTCGAGGAGCGCCGCTCGCAGGTGCACCTGACGCACCAGGTGCCGGACTACCAGATGCTCGCGGAGGCGTACGGCGCGGCCGGCTTCACGGTGACCAACGAGGACGAGCTGGAGGCGGCGCTCAGCGAGGCGCTCACCTGTGGCCGCACGGCCGTCGTCGACTGCCGCGTCGACCCGGCCGAGGGTGTCTACCCGATGATCCCCGCCGGTGCCGCCGCGATCGACATGCTCGAGTACCAGGATCCGCAGGGAGCGATGGCGTGAAGCACACCGTCTCCGTCCTCGTCGAGAACAAGCCGGGCGCCCTCGCCCGCGTCTCGACGATGTTTGCCCGCCGCGGCTTCAACATCGAGAGCCTGTCGGTCGGCCCCACCGAGCGCAACGACGTCTCGCGCATCACGCTGCGCGTCGACTGCGAGCGCCACTCGATCGAGCAGATCGAGAAGCAGATGCACAAGCTCGTCAACGTGCTCCGCGTCAGCGAGCTCGAGCCCGGCGAGGCGATCGAGCGCGAGCTGGCGCTGATCAAGGTGCACGCCCCCGCCGATAAGCGCCACGAGCTGGTGGCCCTCGGCGAGGTGTTTCACGCGCGCGTCGCCGACCTCGGTGCCGACGCGATGATCTTCGAGGTCGTAGGATCCCCGGAGGAGCTCGATTCGTTCGAGGAGCTCGTGCGCCCGTACGGCGTGAAGGAGATGGCGCGCACCGGTCGCATTGGCCTGGGCCGCACCTCCGCCACAGCTCCAACCCCTCGTAAACACCACGTCTAGTCAGAAGAAGAACGAAAGGATCTCAATGGCGACGGTCTACCGCGAAGGCGACATCTCCCTGCTCGGGAAGGTTGCGATCATCGGCTACGGCAGCCAGGGTCATGCCCATGCGCTGAACCTCAAGGAGTCCGGGGTTGACGTCAGCGTCGGCCTCCGCGCCGACTCGAAGTCGCGCGCTGCCGCCGAGGCCGCTGGCCTCAGGGTCGGTACGGCTGCTGAGGTCTCCAAGGACGCCGATCTGATTGCCCTGCTCGTGCCCGACCAGACGCAGCCGACCGTGTGGGAGAACGAGGTCCAGCCGAACATCAAGCCGGGCGCTGCCCTGCTGTTCGCGCACGGCTTCAACGTCCACTTCGGTCGCATCGTTGCTCCGGCCGACCACGACGTGATCATGGTCGCCCCCAAGGGCCCGGGCCACATCGTGCGGCGCATCTACACGGAGGGCTTCGGCACGCCGGCGCTCTTCGCGGTCGCCCAGGACGCGAGCGGCAACGCCCGCGCCAAGGCGATGGGCTACGCGGCGGGCCTCGGCGCCAACCGCGCCGGCATGCTCGAGACGACGTTCACCGAGGAGACCGAGACGGATCTCTTCGGCGAGCAGGCCGTTCTCTGCGGCGGCACCGCCGAGCTGGTTCGCGCCGGCTTCGAGACCCTCGTCGAGGCGGGCTACCAGCCGGAGATCGCCTACTACGAGTGCCTGCACGAGCTTAAGCTGATCGTCGACCTGATGTACGAGGGCGGCCTCGACTACATGCGCTACTCGATCAGCGATACCGCCGAGTTCGGCGACCTGACGCGTGGCAAGCGCATCATCGACCAGCACGTGCGCGACAACATGAAGACGGTGCTGTCGGAGATCCGCGAGGGCGAGTTTGCCAAGCAGTGGATCGAGGACATGAATAACGGCGAGAAGACGCTCAACGAGCTGCGCGCTGAGGCCAAGGGCCAGAAGCTCGAGGAGGTCGGCAAGACCCTCCGCGCGCTGATGCAGCGCTAGGCACGGGGCGGCGCCGCGAGGCGCGCTTCGCTGAAACGGTACGAGCAGCGGCCCCGGTGACGGGGCCGCTGCTCGTTGACGGAAGCATCGGCCGGTGCCGCCCCACGCCGTTGTCTGGCCGGGTCTGCTCCACGCGTGAAGTAGCATG
>CANNRA010000030.1 GCA_947507735.1 Actinomycetota bacterium | reverse complement strand
TTCTGCTCGACGAGCAGCACGGCGGTGCCCTGGCGGTTGATCTCGACGATCGTCTCGAAGATGCGCTCGACGAAGATCGGCGCGAGGCCCATCGAGGGCTCGTCCAGCAGCACCAGCTTGGGGCGGGCCATCAGGGCGCGACCGATCGCGCACATCTGCTGCTCGCCGCCGGACATCGTCCCGGCCTTCTGCGTCTTCCGCTCGGCAAGGCGCGGGAACAGCGTGAAGACGCGCTCCATGTCCTCCTTCAAGCCCGACTTGTCCGAGCGCTGGAACGCGCCCATCTCCAGGTTCTCGACCACCGTCATGCGCGGGAAGAGGCGGCGTCCCTCCGGCGACTGCGCGATGCCACGCTTCACGATCTCGTGGGCGGGCAGGTGCGTGATGTCCTCCCCTTCGAAGACGATGCTGCCCTCGCGCACCTTCGGCGACGGCAACCCGTTGATCGCGCGCAGCGTCGACGACTTGCCTGCGCCGTTCGCGCCGATCAGGGTCACGATCTCGCCGGCGCGCACCTCGAGCGTCACGCCCTTCAGCGCGTGGATCGCGCCGTAGTAGCAGTGGATGCCGGTCACCGAGAGCAGGACGTCCCTCACTGCCCGCTCCCCTGCACCCGGAACGCGCCCTCGGTCTCGAGCATCTCGCTCGCCGCCTTGCCCAGGTACGCCTCGATCACGCGCGGATCCTTCTGGATCTCCAGCGGCGTGCCCTGCGCGATCCTCGTGCCGTAGTCGAGCACCGTCACGCGGTCGGAGACGCCCATCACGACCTTCATGTCGTGCTCGATCAGCAGCACCGTCAACCCGTGCTCGCGGCGCAGCAGGTCGACGAAGTGCGTGAAGTCCGCCGACTCGTTCGGGTTCATGCCGGCGGTCGGCTCATCCAGCAGCAGCAGCTTGGGCCTGGTGGCCAGGGCGCGAGCGACCTCGAGGCGCCGCTGGTCGCCGTAGGAGAGGTTCCGGGCGATCGCGTGGTCGACACCGCGCAGGCCGGAGAACTGCAGCAGCTCGCGCGCCCGGTCGTGTGCCTCCTGCTCCTCGCGGCGCTGCCGCGGCGGCCGGATGATGCTGCCGAGCACGCCGCTCGTCAGGCGGCAGTGCATCCCGACCAGCACGTTCTCGAGCGCCGTCATGTTCGAGAACAGGCGGATGTTCTGGAAGGTACGCCCGATGCCGCGCTCGGTGAACGCGTGCGGCGGCTTCCCCGTCAGCTCCTCGCCGTCGAACAGGATCGAGCCGACCGTCGGCTTGTAGACGCCGGTCAGCATGTTGAAGAACGTCGTCTTGCCGGCGCCGTTCGGGCCGATCAGCGAGACGATCGAGCCGCGCGGCACGACGAAGTCGACGTCGTTGACCGCGACGAGGCCGCCGAACTCCTTGCGAATGCCGGTCGCGACGAGCAGGTTGTCGCTCATGACCCCTCGTGCAGCTCGGCCCGGCGGCGGCGGCTCGGGATCAGGCCCTCCGGCCGGAACAGCATCACCAGGATGATGATCAGGCCGAAGATCCCCGACTCGTAGGGCGGCACGTCGATGCTGGCGTGGAAGTGGAGGTTGATCCAGGCGCCGATGTTGGCCAGCCCCTCACGGTCGAGGTAGCTGAGCAGCGCGGCGCCGACGATGACGCCCCAGATGTTGCCCATCCCGCCGAGGATGACCATCGACAGGATGAAGATCGAGATGTTGAAGTAGAAGTCGCCGGGGAACGCCGCGCTCTTGAAGCTCGCGTAGAACGCGCCGGAAACGCCACCGAAGAAGGCGCCGCTGGCATAGGCCCAGGTCTTGGTGCGCATCAGCGGGATGCCCATCGCAGCGGCGGCGATCTCGTCCTCGCGGATGGCGATCCAGGCGCGGCCGAGCCGCGAGTCGCGCAGGCGAAAGCAGGCAAAGATCGTGACGACGAGCAGGCCGAGCGCCGTCCAGAAGTACATGTTCTGCCCGCTCGGATCGCTGAGAAAGTCCACCGGCAGGACGCCGCCGGTGATGCGGTGCAGCGTGTGGCCGAAGCCGGGCGCGTCGATCGGCGTGATGCCGTTCGGGCCGTTCGTCAGGTTGAAGCCGCTGAGGTCGGCACCGTTGCGCGCCACCTGGGGCAGGATCTCGCCGAAGCCGAGCGTGACGATCGCCAGGTAGTCGCCGCGCAGGCGCAGCGTCGGCAGGCCGATGATCACGCCCGCGAGCGCGGTGATGACGCCGGCGATCGGGATGATCAGCCAGATCGACAGATGCAGGCCCGGCAGCGAGTGGGTGATCCCGACCGAGCCGATGTGCAGCTTCACCTGGGAGAACTGCAGCGAGGCGAGCCACGCCGTGGTGTACGCGCCGAACGCGTAGAAGGCGACGTAGCCGAGGTCGAGCAGGCCGGCGTAGCCGACCACCACGTTCAGGCCGACGGCCATCATGATGAAGACGACCATCGCCACGCCCGTGTTCACCGACGGGAACTCGCCGAGCAGCGGGATCGTGAACAGCTTGTCGAGGAAGAACGGGTACGCGATCGCGGCCGCCAGCGCAACGCCCGGCAGCGCGAACCGCCGCAGGTGCGCCGGCAGGTGGAAGACCCCGAAGAAGACTGCGAGGATCGCCGCGAGCGACGGCTCGGGATACGCGAAGGCGACGATCAGCGCGACCTGCGCCACGAGCTTCGGCCGTTGCGGCAGCTTCGACAGGCCGTAGAGCGCGGCCACCGCCGCGATAGCGATGCCGAGCGACGTGTCGACGAAGCCGAGCGGGATCGCAATCGCTGCGAGCAGGCCGACGATCAGCTTCAGGCGCCGCAGCGCCGGCAGGCGGCGCCACGCGGACCCGGCTGCGCGCAGGCGGTCGCTCGGGCTCAGGGCGGCGCCGCTCACTGGCCCTCCGGCGTCTTCTCGCCGAGCAGGCCCTCGGGCCGGAAGACGAGGATCAGGATGAGGATCGAGAAGACGATCGACTGCGTCCAGTCGCCGCCCGGCGCGCTCCACGAGAGGCCCTCGTTGAACGCCTGGATCAGGCCGATCACCGTGGCGCCAAGCACGGCGCCAGGCAGGTTGCCGATGCCGCCGAGCACCGCGGCAGTGAACGAGATCAGGCCGAGCCGGAAGCCGCTGTCGAAGCGCACCTGCGTCTGCCAGAGGACGTAGATCAGGCCGCCTGCTCCGGCCAGCGCACCCGCCACGAGGAACGTGAACGAGATCGTGCGATTGACGTTGATGCCCATCATCGCGGCGGCCTCGCGGTCCTGCGCGGTCGCGCGCATCGCCTTGCCCTGCTTGGTGCGCTGCACCAGGTAGACGAGGGCGAGCAGGAGCGGCACGGTGACGAGCAGCACGATCAGCTCGTCCCAGCGGTACTCGACGCTGCCGACGTTGAAGACGTCGCTGCGCGGCAGCACGCTGGGGACGGTGATGTAGTTCGGGCCGCGCCAGCCAAGCACGACGTCCTGCAGGATGAACGACATGCCGACGGCGGTGATCAGCGGCGCCAGGCGCGGCGCGTTGCGCAGCGGCCGGTAGGCGACCATCTCGATCAGGGCGTTGAGGACGCCGCAGACCGCCATCGCGATCACGACACAGGCGGCGACCGACGGCCACAGCACGTACCAGCGCTCCTGGCTGCCCAGCTGGAAGACCTCGAGGATGAAGACTGCCGACACGGTGCCGCCGAACATGAAGAGGTCGCCGTGGGCGAAGTTGATCAGCTCGAGGATGCCGTAGACCAGCGTGTAGCCGAGGGCCACCAGTGCGTAGACCGCGCCCAGCGACAGGCCGAAGAGCAGGATCTGGAAGAAGTCGCCCGGCGTCTTGGCCAGGTTCGTCAGCAGCCAGCCGACGACGAGCAGGACGAGCAGGCTGCCGCCGATGCCGGTCGGTCCCGGCAGGTTGCGCGGCAGGCGCCGCGGCATGGTCTCGGAGCGGACGTCGGTGCTCATCGTGCGGGGGGTGCGGAGCGGTGAGAGAGCGGAGGGGAAGGGCCGGAGCCCTCCCCCTCGCTGCACTGTCGATGCGCTACGCGGCAGCGACCAGATCGACCGGCGGGACGATGACCATCAGGTCGGTGGAGACCCCACCCTTGATCTTGTAGATGGCAACCGGGTTCGAGCTCGTGTCACCGTTCTTGTTGATGGTGAACGAGCCGAGCAGGCCGTTCTTGATCTTCGTGTTGAACAGCTCGGCCGAGATCGAGCCGCGGCTGCCGTCCGAGCGGGCGATCGCGGCGAGCAGCACCTCGGCGGCCTGCGCGGCGTACACCGAGTAGGGATCAGGCTCCTTGCCGATGACCTTGCCGAAACCGGCGAGGAACGCCTTGCCGGCGCCCTTCAGCTGCTTGTTCGGGAGACCGGCGACCGAGACCGTGAGGCCCTCGGCGGCGGTGCCTGCGCCCTGGACGACGGCGGAGATCGGCGTGAAGCCGTCCGGCGCCATCAGCTGCACGTCGGAGCCGAGCCCTGCGGCGAGGTCCTTCACCAGCTTGCCGCCGTTCTCGCAGACGAGACCGCCGATGAACACCGCGTCGGCGCCCGACCGCTTGATCTTCGTCGCGAGCGCCTCGTAGCTGGACGAGGCGGGATCCCACGCCTCGAAGCCGGCGATCTTGATGCCGAGCTTGGTCGCGGCGTTCCTGAAGTTGGTCGCCACGCCCAGGCCGTAGGCCTCCTTGTCGTTCAGCACGTAGACGCTCTTGCGCTTGAGGCGCTGCGCGAGGATGGCGTCGGCCGCACCCTGGAAGTCGTCGGCTGCGACGACGCGGATGTAGTTGCGCTTGCCCGTCGGGTAGTACTTGCCGGGCTCGCCCGGCGCGGTGCCCGGGCCGGCATGGGTCAGGCCGACGTACGTGTTGGCCGGCGAGACCATGGCGACTGGACCGCCGGCTGCGCGGTTCAGCACCGGAATCTCGATCTGGGCAGCGCCGGAGTTGAACGTGCCGATGACGCCGACCACGGACTTGTCGGCAGCGTAGGCCTGCGCGTTCGCGGCGGCCTTGCCCGAGTCCCACTTGCCGGCCTGCGGCGTGGCGTCGTCGCAGGACTGGTACCCGACGGTCCACTTGCCCACCGTGTAGCCGTGCTGCGCGAGGATGAAGTTGATGGCCTTGGTCATCTCGACCGTCTGCGAGCGGCCGGCACCCTGCAGGGGCAGGTCGGACGCGATGATCACATCAGGCTTGCCCGAGCCCTTGAACTGCACGGGGCCACAGGACGACGACGGCAGCACGCTGCGCTGGGCAGAGGCTCCGACAGCAAGCGCCAACAGGGCACCGAGCGCCAGCAGCGCCACGACGAATACCCGTCTCTTCACTCTTCCTCCCTCAGGTGAATGGGCTGCACCCTCCGGCCGCCAGACTGGTACCCGACGCTGCTCCCCGGACGGGCGATGGGCCAGTATTGACCGATTCACAACGGTGTGCAAGGGGCACGACCGGCACAGCTCGACGGCGGGGCTATCATCGAACCGCGCCGAAGTGGCGGAACTGGCAGACGCACCGGACTCAAAATCCGGCGCCCCTCGGGGCGTGTGGGTTCGATTCCCACCTTCGGCATCTCAACGGCGAGCAAGGAGCACCAAGCGATGAGGATCGGAATCCTCACCGGCGGCGGCGACGTCCCCGGCCTGAATGCGGCGATCAAGGCGGTCGTCAACCGCGTGTCGAACGAGGGCCACGACGTCGTCGGACTGCGCCGGGGCTGGGGGGCGCTCCTCAACTTCAACCCGGACGATCCGCAGTCCACCCAGCAGTGGGTGCAGCCGCTGACGCCCGCGATCGTGCGCCCGATCGACCGCACCGGCGGCACGATGCTGCACACCTCGCGCACCAACCCGGGCCGGGTCAAGCCGAAGGAGGTGCCGGCCTTCCTGGCCAGCGACGCCAGCGGTGACGGACAGTACGACTTCACGAAGCACGTGCTGCGCGTGATCGAGGCGCTGGGCATCGACTGCCTGATCCCGATCGGCGGCGACGACACGCTCTCCTACGCGCTGCGCATGCACGAGGAGGGCGTCCCGGTGGTCGCCATCCCGAAGACGATGGACAACGACGTCCACGGAACCGACTACTGCATCGGCTTCTCCACGGCGGTGACGCGCGGCGTCCAGTTCATCCACAACCTGCGCACCTCCACCGGCTCGCACGAGCGGATCGCCGTCGTCGAGCTGTTCGGCCGCTACAGCGGCGAGACGTCGCTGATCACCGCCTACCTCGCCGGCGTCGACCGGGCGATCATCAGCGAGGTGCCGTTCGACGTCGACCGCCTGGCAGCGCAGCTGATGGACGACAAGCGCGGCAACCCGTCGAACTACTCGATGGTCACGATCTCGGAGGGTGCCACCGTGCTGGGCGGCGAGCTGCAGCTCTCCGGCGAGGCCGACGCCTACGGGCACCGCAAGCTCGGCGGCATCGGCCAGCGCACCGGCGACCTGCTGAAGGAGCGCACCGGCGAGGACATGATCATCCAGGAGGTCGGCTACCTGATGCGCTCCGGCGCACCCGACTCGCTCGACCTGATGGTGGCGACCAACTACGCCGTGATGGCGGCCGACCTGGCCAGCGAGGGCGCGCACGGCCGGATGGTCGCGCTGCGCAACGGCACCTACACCACCGTGCCGATCTCGGTGACGAAGGAGGGCGTGAAGCGCGTCGACACCGACGAGCTGTACGACCTCGAGGAGTACAGGCCCAAGGTGCGCCACGTCAGCGGCAAGCCGATGTTCCTCTACTAGGAAGCGAGGCGACGCTGCGATGGCAGCTGCGCGAGTGATCGGAGTCCTCACCGCCGGCGGCGACTGCCCCGGCCTCAACGCCTGCATCCGCGGCGTCGTGGGGAGGGCGGTGCAGACGCACGGCGTCGAGGTGGTCGGCATCGAGAACGGCTGGGAGGGGCTGATGCACGGCCACACGCGGCCGCTCGACCGCAACGCGGTGCGCGGCATCGTCGGGCGCGGCGGCACCTTCCTCGGCACCTCGCGCCTCGACCCGTACGTGCATGGCGACGGCTACGCCAGCGTGCGCCACACGATCGAGGCGAACGGCATCGACGCGCTGGTCGTGATCGGCGGCGACGGCACCCTGCGCAGCGCGCTGCGCCTCGCCGAGGAGGGCCTGCCCGTGGTGGGCGTCCCGAAGACGATCGACAACGACATCGCCGCCACCGACGTCACGTTCGGCTTCGATACCGCCGTGCAGATCGCCACCGAGGCGATCGATCGCATCGCCACCACGGCGGAGTCGCACAACCGCGTGATGCTGGTCGAGGTGATGGGCCGCACGAAGGGCTGGATCGCCACGTACTCCGGCCTGGCCGCGGGCGCCGACGCGATCCTGATCCCCGAGGTGGACGTCAACATCGAGGAGGTCGCCGAGGTGCTGCGCACGCGCCACCGCCACGGCCACAGCTACTCGATCGTCGTCGTCGCCGAGGGCGTGCGGCTGCCCGAGGGCCTGGGCGGCGGCACCGCGACGCAGGGCCTCGACGCCTTCGGCTTCGAGCGGCTCGGCGGGGTCGCCTACCGGCTCGCGCCGCTGCTCGAGCAGCTGACCGGCTTCGAGACGCGCGTCACGGTGCTCGGCCACCTGCAGCGCGGCGGCACCCCGACGGCGAACGACCGCGTGCTGGCGACCCGCTTCGGCGCTGCTGCCGCCGACTTCGCCGTGGCGGGCCGCAGCGGGATCATGGTCGCGCTGCGCGGGACAGAGCTGGTGGCGGTGCCGCTCGCCGACGCCGTCGCCGAGATCAGGGGCGTCGGCCCCGAGCTGTACGGCGTGGCGCGCACGTTCTTCGGATGACCTTCCGGCTGATCGCCACCGACCTCGACGGGACGCTGCTGCGCAGCGACGGCACCGTCTCGGAGCGCACGCGCGCCGCCCTCGCGCAGGCCCACGCACGCGGGATCGAGATCGTCATCACCACCGGCCGGCCGTTCCGGATCGTCGGGCAGATCGCCGCCGCGGTCGGCGTCTGCGACGTTGCGATCTGCGCGAACGGCGCGATCGTGATCGACCTCGCGACCGGCACCGTGCTCGACCACCGGCCGCTGGCGCCACCCGTCGCCACCCGCATCGTCACGGGGCTACGCGCCGCCTGCCCCGGCATCCTCTTCTCCTTCGAGTTCCCGCACGAGTACGCGCGCGAGCAGGCCTACCACGACACGTTCCGGCCCCCGCTCGCGCCGCGCCACGCCGACGCGCTCGAACTGGCCCAGCAGCCCGTCACCAAGCTGCTGGCGCGGCACCCCACGCTGCCCTTCGCCGAGGTGCTGCAGGCCGCCCGCGCGGTGGCGGGGGCAGTTGCAGTGGCCACCACCGCGGGCGGCACCTCCATCGAGATCTCCGCGGCAGGCGTCACGAAAGCGACGGCGCTCGCCGCCCACTGCGCCCAGCGGGGCATCGCCGCAGCCGACGTGATCGCCTTCGGCGACGCTCCCAACGACCTGGCGCTGCTCGCCTTCGCCGGCCGCTCGGTCGCCGTCGCCAACGCGCAGCCCGAGGTGCTTGCCGCCGCGGACGAGCGCACGCTCTCGAACGACGAGGACGGCGTTGCCGTGGTCGTCGAGGCCGCCCTGCACTAGCGGGAGCGGTGCGCTAGCGCTTCAGCTCGGAGAGCGGGAAGGCCCGCGCGCGCCGCGGCGGCACCAGGAAGTTCTGGCGGTGCGTCGTGCGCAGGATCGCGTTGAAGCCCTGCATGCGCGAGCGCGGCGTGATCGCCAGCTTCGTCCCGTCCGGCAGCTCGCCGTCCATCGCGCGCCGGGTGCGGGCGAAGTCGTCGCTCGAGGGGTTGAACACGACGAAGTGGACGCCGGCCGCCGGCTCTTTCGCCATGCCGTCCACCCCGGGCCGCGCGCTCCACGCGAACGGGTTGTCGAGCGTGTTGAAGTCGGCACGCTGCGGGATCGCCGTGCCCTTCGGGTAGACGGTGCCGTCATCGCCGATGAGCTCCACAGCGAGCCGCGACGCCGTCTGCAGCGCGGCGCTGTGGCCGATCGAGCCGGTGCGCGCGAACGTCTCCTTGACGTCGGCCGCGTTCGAGATCTCGTCGGGACCCTGCGGCACGGTACGAGCGCCCGCCTTGAGGTCGATGCCCGGCCGGAACGCCGTCTCGGCCCGCTCGCGGAAGGCGAAGTTGAGGTACCACGCCTCGACGTCCTCGGTGATGTGCGAGAGGTGCATGTGCGTGCCGCCCTCGAAGTAGCCGTCGGGCGAGGTGACGAGGCCGAGCGACTCGAAGTTCGCGATGCGGGCCGGCCCGAGCCCCGCCTTCTGCGTCGAGGTGAAGCCGAGGAACAGCTCGGAGCCGTCAGGGATCAGGTCGGCCCCCTTGACGCCTGCCGCCACCGCCATCTGCTTGGGCAGGCCGATGCCGCCGTCGAAGCCGCCGCCGGCAAAGCCGCGACGGACGCTCGTCTTCGCGAAGACGCCGAGCTCAGCGAAGAGCACGCGGTGCGCGTCAGCGATGTGCGCGAGCGCGTCGCTACGCAGCAGGATCGCCACATCGTTCTGCTCGAGGATCGTCTCCTCCGGGTCGCTCGTGAAGCGCACGGCGTCGGTGAGGGCCGACACGGTGCGACCCGTCACCTGCGAGGCGCGCTGGTCGATCGGCATCAGCCGCGCCGCCTGGCGGGGGACGTAGCGGCGGAAGTACGGGACGCCCCAGGCGAGCGTGATGCCGAGCCCGGCGGGCGTGCCCGGGTAGCGCGCCTCCAGCTGCGCGAGCGCGGCCTCCAGCTCGCGACGCGCCGTGGCGAGGCTGCCTGCCTGCACCGTCGCGGTCACGACCTCGTGGTGCAGCGGTGGCACCAGCACCTCGACGCCGTCATCGACGATCTCACGTACGCCGGCCAGCAGGTGCTGCTCGACCCCGCGACCGTCGGCGAGGTCGGCGCTGCGCGACGGCGAGCCGCCGGCCAGCTGGTCGACCAGCTCGTAGATCCCCGCTCCCGCCGCGACACCGATGCCGGTGCCCGCGAGCAGCCTGCGCCGCGAAAGCTTCACCGGGGTCAGCCCCTGGGCCGGACGAGCTCGAGCGAGGCGAGCTCCCGGTCGAGGTTGGCCACGACCTTGCGGTAGGTCAGCGGCGGCGCGACGTGCTGCGACAGCGTGTAGAGCGTGCCGCTCCGCTGCCACGCGTAGAGCACGTGCCACTGGTCGGCGCCCTGGTTCACCGTGTAGACGGTGGCAACGATGCCGCTCGCACGCTTCGTGCCGTGCGCGTCGTCGAAGCAGGGCAGGTTGCGGCGCGTCACCTTGCCGCCGGAGGTGATCGTGTCCTCGCAGACAGGCAGCGCGGTCGAGCCGGGGTAGCCACGCAGGTTGACGTGCAGCTCGCCGCCCGCGGCGCCCGCTCCGGTCTCCTGCCAGACGAAGCCCATCAGGTAGCTGCCGTTCGGCTGGACGGAGTCGATGTTGTTCCAGCGACCACCGATGTCGCCGGTGAGCGGGTCAGGGAGCCAGGCCGGGCAGTAGACCGGCGTCTTGATGCGGTCGGCGAGCTTCTGCCAGGTGGCGCGCCACGCGGGCGGGCAGACGGGCCTGGCGGCAGCCGGTGCGGCGTGCGAGCCCACGGCGAAGGCCCCGACCACGGCAGCCGCGACAGCGAGCACCGCGGCGCACGCGGCGAGGCGGCGGGGACGCGGCAGCCTGTCGTCTCCCATGCGAGTGGTTATAGCCGGTACACCCGCACCCAGGGGCCGGCGTTCTCGCCACCCGGCAGCGCCTCGTAGACCTGCGTGGCGCCGCTCGCCAGCTCGTCGTAGAAGCGGGCCTCGCGGGGGTAGCTGTCCCGAGCGCGCAGCACGCGGTCGGCGACGGCGCCCGTGATGACGACGTAGCGGATGCCCTCGGCACGCAGCCGCGCCACGTCGCGATTTGGATCGGTGGCGCGCTTCGGCCCGGGCAGCAGCAGCGGCAACACGCGGTGTCCGACGAGCTGCGGCGTCGACGACTCGGCGGCGACGGCTGCGCCCGCAGGAACGTGCGCGGCGATCCAGGCCCCCGCGACGATGCGGGTGTCGGTGCGCGTCAGCCGCACCGCGTCAGCGGCCGACCACCACAGCGGCACGATCAGCAGCGCGAGCACGACCGGCGCGGCGACGCGCCACTTCCCGGCGAGCCTTCCGGCCAGCACGCCGACCGCGGGGATCAGCGGCAGCAGGTAGCGGTCGAAGTGCGCCTGCAGCGTCAGCAGGTCGAGGAAGTAGACGATCGTGAACGACGCGAGCGCGATGTCGGCGCGGCTGCGCTTCCACACCGCCAGCGCGAGCCCAACCCCTGCCAGCACGACCAGCGGCCCGACGCCCTGCCAGAGCCGATCGAGGAAGGCGAGCGGCGTCGGATAGTCGTCCTCGAAGCCGAGCCAGCCCTCGCGGGCGAGCCGCTGGACGCGCAACGCCTCGTGCACCGCCTGGTCCGGGTGGACGAGCACGAACGGGCTGCTCGCCAGGAAGGCGGCGGCCGCCAGCACGATCCCCGTCGCCACGCGGCGCCACTTGCCCCAGCCGACGAGCACCAGCGGCACGAGCAGGAAGACGCCCGGGTACTTCGCCCCTGCCGCGAGGCCAACCGCCAGCCCCGCCCACTCCAGGCGCCCGGCGACGATCAGCCCGAGGGCGATTGCGACGCCGAGCGTCAGCGGCACGTCGGTGACGGCCATGCGCGAGTACTCGACATGGATCGTCGCCACCGCCACCGTCACCGCACCGATCACGCCGGCCTGCGGGCCATAGGCGCGGCGGCCCAGCCACCACGTCGCGGCGATCGCGCCCAGGCCGAGCACGAGGATCACGATGCGTGCTGTCAGGAACGAGGGCGCCCCCTGCCAGGCCTGGAACGGCGCGAGCAGGTACAGCACGAGCGTCGGGTAGTCGAACCAGTGCGGGTCGAGCCCGCCGCCGTGCACCATCTTCCACGCGCGCGGCACGATCGACTGCTCGTCCGGATTGAGCAGGGTGCCGAACGGGAGGCCGTACTGGATGCCGACGGCACGCAGGGCTGCGGCCGCGGCAAGGATCACCCCGAGGACAGGGAAGCCGGCGCGGGCAGAGGCGGCGGCGCGGGCTCGCTCAGAGGCTGAGGCGCTGAGGGCGCCGCGGCCCCTAGACCGTCGGCGGTTCGCCACCGGCGAGCCCGGCAACGCTTCCCGGGCCGACGAGCACTGCGTCGAAGCCGGCGCGCTCGAGCGCGACGATCTGCTCGCGGCTGGAGACGTTCAGCGAGGCGATTGCCAGCTTCCCGGCGGGGATGTCCGGCAGCAGGTCGAGCACGTGCTCGAGCGCCTCAGCCTCGTTGTGGGCAGCGCGGGGCGACAGCAGGAAGACCTCGGGGTCGAGGATGTCGAGCGCGATCTGCAGCTCATCATCGTCGGCGACATCGACCACCAGCTCGAGCCCGAGCGCGCGGGCGACGGCGGCGATGCGCAGCAGCTCGTCCTCGTTGTCGCCGATGCGGTGCAGCTCGAGCAGGCAGGCGTCGGCATGCACGCCGGCAGCGTCCTCGATACGGCCGCGGTAGAGCACCGGCAGGTCGGTGTCGAGCGGCGCGCTGAGCTGCCCCGGCACCAGTGCGACGCCGTCAGCGCCCTCGTCCGCGGCAGCGCGGGCAGAGGTCGCGTCAGCGACACTCGCGATGATCGAGATCCCGTCTCCCTCGGAGAGGGCCTGGCTGAGCCGTCGTGACGCTTTCACGTGCCCCGAGAGGGTAGTGGATGGGATCGGTCGGCGGGGGCGCAGGTGTCACCCGGCACGAAGCAGTCACGTCGGGAGACGGACTCAGACACCGATCGGGTGCCAGACGGTCTTGAGCTCGAGCAGCTGCTCGATGTCGGCCAGGCGCTGGCCGTTGGCGGGGCCGCGCACGACGCGCTTGACGTTGTCGGCGGCGGCGCGCTCCAGGTCGGCGGCCAGGGCAGCCGGGGCGCCGGTGATGTCGATGGCGTTGACGTCCATGTGCGAGGCGAGCCACGGCGCCGTCTCGGCCGGGTCGCCGGTGAGGATGTTCACGACACCGGCAGGCACGTCGGCGGTGGCGATGCACTCGGCCAGCTCGATCGCCGCGAGCGGGTGCAGCTGCGAGGCGAGCACGACGGCGACGTTCCCTCCGGCGAGCGCGGGCGCGAGCCGCGACACCAGCCCGAGCAAGGCCGGCTCGGCGGGCGCGACGATGCCGACGACGCCGGTCGGCTCCGGCACGGTGAAGTCGAAGTACGGGCCGGCGACCGGGTTCGCCCCGCCCACGACCTGCGCCAGCTTGTCCGTCCAGCCGGCGTACCAGACGACCCGATCGACGGCCGCGGCCACCTCGTCCGCGCCGCTGCACGCGGCGGCGAGCTGGGTGGCGCGCGTCTCCAGCAGCTCGGCGAGGCGGTACAGCACCTGGCCGCGGTTGTACGCGGTGGCCTTCGCCCAGCCAGGCGCTGCGCCGCGGGCGGCCTGCACCGCATCGCGCACATCCTTGCGCGAGGCGAGCGCGACGTTGGCGCCCTCGACCTCGTAGACGCGCCCGGACTCCGACCGCGGGAACGCGCCGCCGATGAACAGCTTGTAGGTCTTGAGCACGGGCAGGCGGTCGCTCATGCGAGGCCTCCGACGCCGGCGTCGGCGCCCTCCCCGAGGTCGAGATACGCGGCCAGCCCGTGCCGCCCGCCCTCGCGCCCGAAGCCCGACTCCTTGTAGCCGCCGAACGGCGAGGTCGGGTCGAACCTGTTGAAGGTGTTCGCCCACACGACGCCTGCGCGCAGCCGTTGCGCCATCCAGAGGATGCGCGAGCCCTTCTCCGTCCACACGCCCGCGCTCAGCCCGTACGGAGTGTTGTTGGCCTTCTCGACGGCCTCCTCGGCCGTGCGGAAGGTGAGCACGGAGAGCACAGGCCCGAAGATCTCCTCCTGCGCGATGCGGTGGCTCTGCGCGACCTCGGTGAAGACGGTCGGCGGGAACCAGAAGCCTTGCTCCGGCAGGACGCAGGCGGGCTGCCAGATGGTGGCGCCGTCGTCGCGGCCCGACTGCACGAGCTCCTTGATGCGCGCCAGCTGCTCGGCCGAGTTGATAGCACCGATGTCGGTGTTCTTGTCCAGCGGGTCGCCGACGCGCAGCGTCTCCATCCGGCGCCGCAGCTTGGCGAGCAGCTGCTCGGCCACGCTCTCCTGCACCAGCAGCCGTGACCCGGCACAGCAGACGTGGCCCTGGTTGAAGGTGATGCCGGTGACGATGCCCTCCACCGCCTGGTCGAGCGCCGCGTCGTCGAAGACGATGTTCGCGCCCTTGCCGCCGAGCTCCAGGGTGAGGCGCTTGCCCGTGCCCGCCAGCGCGCGCTGGATCGCCTTGCCCACCTCGGTCGAGCCGGTGAAGGCGATCTTGTCCACGCCCTCGTGCGCGACGAGCGCCTGGCCGGTGCGGCCGTCGCCCGTGACGACGTTGACGACGCCCGCCGGCAGCCCCGCCTGGCGCAGCACGTCGCAGAAGAGCAGCGCGGTGAGCGGCGTCGACTCGGCCGGCTTCAGCACCACGGTGTTGCCGGTGGCGAGCGCCGGCGCGACCTTCCACGCCAGCATCAGCAGCGGGAAGTTCCACGGGATGATCTGCCCCGCGACGCCGAGCGGCTTCGGGCGCGGGCGGCCGGGGAAGGCGTACTCGAGCTTGTCGGCCCAGCCCGCGTAGTAGAAGAAGTGCGCCGCGGCCAGCGGCACGTCGACGTCGCGCGACTCCTTGATCGGCTTGCCGCCGTCGAGGCTCTCGAGCACGGCGAACTCGCGGGCGCGCTCCTGCAGGATGCGCGCGATGCGGAAGAGGAACTTGGCGCGCTCGCTGCCGGGCAGGCACGACCACGCGGGGAAGGCGGAACGTGCGGCACGCACGGCGCGGTCGACGTCCTCTGCCCCGCCCTGCGCGATCTCGGCCAGGTGCTCCTCGGTCGCCGGAGCGATCGTGGCGAAGCGCTCGCCTGCGGCCGGCTCGCTCCACGCCCCGTCTATGTAGAGGCCGTAGCGCGGCCGGATCGAGACGAGCGCGCGCGACTCGGGTGCCGGGGCGTACTCCCAGGCGGTCGGTGCGGGGACGACGTCAGTCATTCGAGAAGTAATCGAGGCTCTGGTAGCGGCCGGTGCGCTGGGCGTGAAGCTGCATCAGCACGTCATTCAACAGGGACGAGGCGCCGATGCGGTAGAGGTCGGGCGTCAGCCAGGCCAGGCCGAGCGTCTCGTGCACCTGCACGAGGTACTGGATCGCCTGCTTCGAGGTGCGGATGCCGCCGGCGGCCTTCATGCCGATGCGGCGGCCAGTCGCATCGTGAACGTCGCGGATCACCTCGAGCATGCAGAGCTGGATCGGCAGCGTGGCCGAGGCGGAGGCCTTGCCGGTCGAGGTCTTGATGAAGTCGGCGCCGGCAGCGATGGCGAGCAGCGAGGCGCGGCGGATCGCGTCGTAGCCGCCGAGCTCGGCGGTCTCGAGGATCACCTTCAGGTGCGCGGCGCCGCACGCCTGCTTCACCGCGACGATCTCGTCGTAGACAGCGCCGTAGCGCCCGGAGAGGAAGGCGCCGCGGTCGATCACCATGTCGATCTCGTCGGCACCGAAGGCGACCGCGGCCTCGACGTCGCGCAGCTTGACCGCCAGCGGCGACTGGCCGGAGGGGAACGCCGTGGCGACGCTCGCGACCTTGACGCCGCTGCCGCGCAGGTGCTCGACGGCCGTGGGCACGAGGTTCGGGTAGACGCACACCGCGGCAACCGACGGGACGCTCGCGTCGTGCGCGTCAGGGTGTACGGCTTTCGCGCAGAGCGCCGCGACCTTGCCGGGCGTGTCGGCGCCCTCGAGCGTCGTCAGATCCATGACGCGAATCGCCAGGTCGAGGGCGAGCAGCTTGGACTGCTTCTTGATCGAGCGCCCTGCCAGGTCGGCGGCGCGGGCCTCGAGCGCGACGGCATCAACCGCGCCGACGCGCGTCAGCCGGAGCGAGGAGGGAAGCTCAAAGCTCCCGGGGAGCGCTGGCGCTGTCGCCA
>CANNRA010000029.1 GCA_947507735.1 Actinomycetota bacterium | reverse complement strand
CGGCCGCTGCGGCCAGCCCTTTCTCGAACGCCCACAACGCCAGCGGCACGAACAGCGAGATCGGCCCCAGCAGGTGGCCGACGCTCTGCTCTAGCCGGTAGGGCGCGAGCGCGAAGGCGACGCCACCGGCCAGCGTCGCGCCGCGGCTCAGACCGAGCGCCCGCAGCCAGGCGAGGGCGGCCACGCCCGCCAGCACGATCGTCACCAGCACGAAGAGATTCCAGGTCACTACCGCCCCGAACAGCGCAAAGAGCGGCCAGAGCGGCAGGCCGAAGGGCCAGGCCGCCGGGTTGAGGCGCGGCCCGGGCGCCGGCTGCAGGCTGTACGGGTCGAGCCACGGTGCGTGCCCGCCCGCCAGCTGGTGACCGACCAGCCAGAGCCGGTAGCCGGTCTGCAGGTGGTCGCCGGCGGCGGCCTCGCCGTTGCCGTTCGCGCCGCCCGCCAGGAAGGTCGTGTCGAAGCCCTTGACGGCCGGCCAGGTGGCGGCGACTGCCGCGAGCGCTAGGACGAGGCAGGCGAGGAGCGCAAAGCCTGTGCGGCCGTTACCACCGCGTCGAGGTCGGGTACCTCGGTGATCTCGTAGAGCCATGTGTCGCGCACCGTACCGTCTGCGTCGATCAGGAAGGCGCAGCGCTGGCTGACGCCTGCGAAGCCGCGGAAGGTGTGCTCGATGCCGAACGCTCTCGTTGCCTCGCGGTTCCAGTCCGACAGCAGCGGGAACGTGAAGTCGAGCGCCGAGGTGAACGCGATGTGCGTCCACGGCGAGTCGCACGAGATGGCGAGCGGCCGGACGCCGGCCGCGTCCAGCTCGGGCTTGCGGTCGCGCAGCAGCTCGAGCTCGCTCGTGCACGTGGACGACCAGTCGAAGAGGTAGAAGAGCAGCAGCACGGGTCCGTCCTCGAGCACCTGCAGCAGGCTCATCGACTCGGCTGGCCCAAGCCAGACCTGCGCGTCGGGCATCGTGTCGCCAGGCTTCAGCAGAGGAGTCTCACCGTCCCCTGGCCGCGGTGCCCGTGGCCGAGCGACGACTGCGGCTGGTCGCCGGCGACGTGGTCGAGGGCGCTGCTCGGGACAAGGCTCACGCGGCCATCCTAGTCGCGTCCCGCGCCGGGGAGGTGCGCCTCGGCCTCGATCTCCACCAGGTAGCGCGGGTCGACGAGCGCCGCCACGACCACCGTTGTATTGGCGGGGCGGATCTCTGCGCCGAACAGCTCGCCGTGGACGCGACCGACCGCGTCAAAGTCCTCGAGGCGCGTCAGGTAGACACGGCTGCGCACCACGTCGGCGAGACCGCAGCCGGCCTCGGTGAGCGCGGCGCCGATGATCTCCCAGCAGCGACGCGCCTGCGCGGCAGCGTCGGCCAGAGGAGCGGCGCCGCCGGGCATCGAGGCGACAGTGCCTGCCACGTGCACGCGGTCGCCTGCGACGACCGCCCGCGAATAGCCGTAGAGCGGCTCGAACGGTGATCCCGAGGAGATGAGGCGGCGCTCCACGCGGCTAGTATCGCGTCCCGTGGACGCTCTCCGCCAGATCGACGACTGGCCCTCGCCGGCGGCGGCGGTCGCGGTCGTCACGCCCGCCGGTGTCGTCGCCTCGCGCGGACCGGTCGGGCAGGTGTCGGGCTGGGCCTCGGTGACGAAGCTCGTCACGGCGCTGGCAGCGCTCGTGGCGGTGGAGGAGGGCGCGATCGATCTCGACCAGCCCGCCGGCCCGCCCGGCGCCACGCTGCGCCATCTCCTCTCGCACTGCGCCGGCTACGGCTTCGCGGGTGACGTGCTGCTCGCGCAGCCCGGCACGAAGCGCATCTACTCCAACACCGGCATCGAGGTCGCAGCCGTCGCGGTCGCCGAGGCGACCGGCATCGCGTTCCCCGCGTACGTGCGCGAGGCGGTGCTCGACCCGCTCGGGCTGGGCCTGGAGCTGCACGGCTCGCCGGCGCACGGCCTGCACGGCGACCTCGACCAGCTCGTGCTGCTGGCGCAGGAGCTGCTCGCGCCGACGCTGCTCGCGCCCGAGACCTTCGCCGAGGCGACCTCGGTGCAGTTTCCCGGCCTCGACGGCGTGCTGCCGCTGTTCGGTCGGCACACGCCCTGCGACTGGGGGCTCGGCTTCGAGCTGCGCGACGGCAAGCAGCCGCACTGGACAGGCACCACCAACTCGCCCCGCACGTTCGGCCACTACGGTGGCAGCGGCTCCTTCCTCTGGGTCGATCCCGTGGCGCAGGTCGCGCTCGCCGGGCTCTGCGACCTCGAGGCCGCTGCGTGGATCCGCGACTGCTGGCCGCGGCTCGCCGACGCCGTGCTGGCCGAGCTGGGCCGCTAGCGGTGGGCCGCCTCGACGGCTGGCGCTTCTGCCCCCGCTGTGCCGCGCCGCTCGCAGCTGCCCCGCCCGAGACGGGCGCCCGCCCGGGTGCCACGGTCGGTCAGGTCAGCTGCGCCGCCTGCGGCCTCGTCGCCTGGGCCAACCCGGCCCCGACTGCCTCGGCGCTCGTCGAGGACGCGCAGGGGCGCCTCCTGCTCGGCCGTCGCGCCCGTGAGCCGTACCGCGGCTGCTGGGATACGCCGGGGGGATTCCTTGAGGAGGACGAGCACCCGTTGGCGGCGCTCGTGCGCGAGGTGCGCGAGGAGACCGGCCTCGCGTGCGTGCCGGGCACGTACGTCGGCAGCTGGCTCGACACCTACGGCGAGCCGGGCGACGGTGTCCTGCACACGCTCAATCTCTTCTGGGAGGTGCAGCTCGTGGCGCCTGCCGCCGGCGAGCCCGCCGCGACTCCCGTCGCCGCCGACGATATCGCCGAGCTCGCGTGGTTCGCCCACGACGAGCTGCCGCCGCGCGAGGAGATCGCCTTCGGCTGCGTGCCGCTCGTGCTCGAGGAGTGGCGCCGCCGTAAGGCGACGGGCCCCGCCTGAGCGGGGCCCGTCTGGACTGCTTCCCTGCGGCTCGCGCCGCGCCGGGGCTCAGGCCTCGACGAGGCCGAGCGACTTCTCGAGCGCGCCCTTCGGCTGCGCTCCGACGGTGGCCTTGGCCGGCTCGCCGTTCCGGAACAGGATCATCGTCGGGATCGACTGGACGCCGTACTTCTGGGCGAGGCCCGGCTCCTCGTCGATGTTGACCTTGACGACGATCAGCTCGTCGGCGCGCTCCTCGGCGATGCGATCGAGCACGGGCGCGACGGCGCGGCACGGGCCGCACCACTCCGCCCAGAAGTCCACGATCACTGCTTTCTCGCTCTTGAGGACCTCCGCGTCGAAGGTCTGCTCGGTGACTGCGTGCGCCATCTCGTCCTTTCGGTTCGAATCTGTACTGCTGAGAACGAAGCTCCTCCCCGAACCCTTCCCGGGGCTAGGGACAGTACGCGGGAAGCGGCAGGCGTGCTGGCTAGGCCGCGCTGGTGCGGGCTTCGGCGACCTCGGTGTCGCTCGCTGCCCGGTCGAGCAGGTCGAGCGCCTCGTCGAGGCGGCCGGCGTTGCGCAGGACGTGCGCCCAGGCGCGCCAGAGCTGGCGGAGGAAGCGACCCTCGCGGGCGAGCAGCGGCTCGGCCGTGCTGAACTCCGTGAGGGCAGCCGCAACGTCACCCGAGGCGGCATGGCCCTCGGCGAGCGCCCAGCGGGCACGGCCCTGCTCGGCAGGATCGTCGCCGTCGAGCAGGCGCAGCGCCTCGTGGGCGAGCGCCAGCGCGGACGGGCCGTCGCCGCGACGGGCCTGGAGCTTGGCCTGCTCGGCGCGCAGCACCGAGCGGTGCAGCGCGTCGCCGCCAGCCTCGAGCAGCCGGTGCGCGCGCACGAACTGCGCGTCGGCCTCGTCGAGGTGGCCGTCGGAGAGCAGGATCTCGCCGCGCAGCAGGTGCGCGCGGCCGAGCGAGAGCGAGTCCTCGGTTGCTTCGAGCAGCGCGATCGCGCGGCTGATCTGCTGCAGCGCGAAGGCGGTGCGGCCCGAGATCGTGGCGAGACGCGCCTGCGACCAGTAGAGGCGCACCTGCGAGTACGGGTCGACCGCGTCGCCCGCGCGCTCGATCGCGTCGGCGACGGCGTGCTCGGCGCCGACGATGTCACCGGCATCGGAGAGGGCGTAGCTGAGATAGGTGGCGAAGCGCACCTGCGCGCTCGCGCCGGCGTCGCCCACCTCGGTGGCGTCATCGAGGCAGCGGCGGAAGAGGGAGATCGCGCGGGACGGCTGCCCGGACTCGCTGTAGGAGCGGCCGAGCTGCGCGAAGACGTCGGGGTGGGTGAGCGGGGTCACCTCGGGGTCGGCGATGGCACCCTCGAGCAGGCCGACCGCCTCGCGGTGGGCGCCCTGCTGCGCGGCCGTCAGGCCGAGCGCCGTGCGGGTGCGCCGCGCGGTGACGGTGTCGCCCGAGTCCATCGCCTCGAGCAGCAGCTCGCGCAGCTCGCTCTCGACGCGGTCGGTGCCCTCGCCGAGGCGCAGCTCCAGCTCGAGACCTGCGACGCGTAGCTCGCGCACCTGCGCGGAATCGGCATCGTGGCCGGTCTCGAGGAATTCAACCGACGTGCCGAGCGTGGAGGCCAGCACGCGCAGTGCCTTGACAGACGGCTGGCGGTCGCCGTGCTCGAGCCGGTGGATGTACGCAGCGCTCACGCCAGGCCCGGCAGCCGCGCGCAGGCTCAGGCCTCGCTCGGTGCGGGCGCGGTGGATGCGCTCGCCGATCGACTCGGCGTGCACGGTGCTGTTGTCTGTCGTTTCGGACATCGCGACTCCTATGTTCGCCCTATCTGACCGCGAAGTCAACGGAATCTATCGACTTTTGTTTCCGGCCGCAGTAGCCTCATAGCGACTCCCGCGAGACCCGTTTCTCTCGCGTACCTCTCACACAGCGAAGGAGAAAAGGTCCATGTCCAGCAACAACGCAGCGCACACGTCGTCGGTGGTCGGTTCGGCCGGCTGGGGCCCCTATCCATCGGCAACCACGGGTTCGGCCGGCTGGGGCCCCTATCCGTCGGCGAGTGTCGGCTCTGCTGGGTGGGGCCCGTATCCGTCGCTCCTGATCGGCTCTGCTGGCTGGGGCCCCTGATCGCGCGCACGTAGGCGCGCGTCAACGTCCATCTCGTTCCTGGAGGCTTCTGCGATGACCGCTTCGAGCTCGTTCTCGTTCACTGCCGGTTCGGCCGGCTGGGGTCACTACCCCTCGTTCCTGATCGGCTCTGCCGGCTGGGGCCCCTAGCCCGCGCATCGGTGGGTGAAGGCCCGTCGCGAGGCCTTCACCCACCGATGCGTTCGCGTGGCGCGGCCGGAATCTAGACTTGCCGGATGCCTCCCGCCTTCACGCCGCTGCCGGCGGTCCCCGACCATCCCGCGCTCGAGCGCGACATCCTCGAGTCCTGGCAGCGCGAGACGACGTTCGAGGTCCTGCGGGCTGCCAACTCCGGCGGTCCGCGCTGGAGCTTCATCGACGGCCCGATCACGGCCAACAAGAAGATGGGCGTCCACCACATGTGGGGGCGCACCCTCAAGGACGTCTTCCAGCGCTACAAGGCGCTGAACGGCTTCGACCAGCGATATCAGAACGGCTACGACTGCCAGGGGCTGTGGGTCGAGGTCGGCGTCGAGCGCGAGCTGGGCCTCAACTCGAAGCAGGAGATCGAGGAGTACGGGCTCGCTGCCTTCGCCAACAAGTGTCGCGACAAGGTCGCCTGGTCGGCGGGGGAGATCACCAAGCAGTCGCAGCGTCTCGGCATGTGGATGGACTGGGGCAACGACTACTTCACCTTCAGCGACACGAACATCGAGTACATCTGGCGCTTCCTCAAGGTGGTGCACGAGAAGGGCCTGCTGACCAAGGGCTATCGCGGCACCGAGTGGTGTCCGCGCTGCGGCACGTCGATCAGCCAGCACGAGCTGCACGGCTCCTACCACGACGCCACCGACCCCTCGCTGTTCGTCCGCTTCCCGCTGGCCGATCCGGCCCGCCACGGCCAGGCGCTCGTCATCTGGACCACCACGCCCTGGTCGCTGCCCGCGAACAGCGCGGCCGCCGTCAATCCCGAGGCGGAGTACGGCCGGCTCGAGAACGGCGACTGGGTCGCCGTGGCGCGCTACCCCAGGGAGACCTTCGTCGAGCAGGTCAAGGGCGAGGCGCTCGTCGGCCTGGCCTACACCGGCCCGTTCGATCACCTGGCGCCGGGCGCCGCCGTCCAGCATCGCGTCATCCCGTGGGCAGAGGTGTCGCTGGAGGATGGCTCCGGCATCGTCCACATCGCGCCGGGCTGCGGCGGCGACGACTTCGAGCTCTCCAAGGTGCACGGCCTCGAGATCATCAACCCGATCGACGAGGCCGGCCGCTTCCTGCCCGAATTCGGCTGGCTGCACGGTCTCAGCACCGTCGAGGCGAAGGACAAGATCATCGGCGACCTGGACGAGCGCGGGCTGCTGGTGCAGGCCGGCGAACTCGTCCACCGCTTCGCCTTCTGCTGGCGCTGCGAGACGCCGCTCGTCTTCCGGCTCACCGACGACTGGTTCATCAAGGCCGACCCGGTGCGCGAGGATCTGCTCAAGGCCAACGCCACGGTCGAGTGGATCCCCGACTACTTCGGCAAGCGCATGGACGACTGGCTGCGCAATCTTGCCGACTGGAACATCTCGCGCAAGCGCTACTTCGGCCTGCCTCTGCCCTTCTACCCTTGCTCGTGCGGGCACCTCAACGTGATCGGCTCGCGGGCCGAGCTGGAGGAGCGCGCCACCGCCGGGCTGGAAGGCCTCGAGGAGCTGCACCGCCCCTGGATCGACGGGGTGACAATCCGCTGCGCCGGCTGCGGCGCCGAGGACGTGCAGCGCGTGCCCGAGGTCGGCGACGTGTGGCTGGACGCTGGCATCGTGCCCTTCTCCTCGCTCGGCTGGATGAACGAGACGCGCGTGCCGGGTGGCTACGCCAACGGCTCAGCGCGCGGCCTCTCCGGGGCCGACCTCAACGACCACGAGTACTGGCAGGGCTGGTTCCCTGCCGACTGGGTCAGCGAGATGCGCGAGCAGATTCGCCTGTGGTTCTACGCGATGCTCTTCATGTCGGTGATCCTCGAAGGCCGGGCGCCGTACAAGAAGGTGCTCGCGTACGAGAAGCTGCTGGACGCCGACGGGCGCGAGATGCACGGCTCGCTGGGCAACGCGATCGACGCCGACGAGGCGTTCGAGTCGATGGGCGCCGACGTGATGCGCTGGATGTACTGCGCGCAGCCGCCCACCCAGAACATCCGCTTCGGCTTCGCCCCGGCGAACGACGTGAAGCGCAAGCTGCTGACGCTCTGGAACTCGGTCTCGTTCCTCGTCACCTACGCGAACATCGAGGAGTGGCAGCCGCGCTACAGCGATCTTGCCGACGGGCCGCAGGGCGACCTCAATGCCAACGATCGCTGGCTGGTGGCCCGCACCCAGGCGCTCGTGGCCGAGGCGACCGCCGCCTACGAGGAGTTCCTCACCGTCGGCGTCGTGCGCGCCTTCGAGAGCTTCGTCGACGATCTCTCCAACTGGTACATCCGTCGCTCACGCCGCCGCTTCTACGGCAAGGACGAGGCTGCGCTCTCGACGCTCTGGTACGCCCTCACCACCTCGCTGCGCGTCGTCGGGCCGATCATGCCGTTCCTCGCCGATCACCTCTGGCGCAACCTCGTGGCCGGGCCGTGCGCCGACGCGCCGCGCTCGGTGTTCCATGCCGGCTGGCCGACGCCGAACCCCGCGCTCGCCGACGACGCGCTCATCGTCGAGATCGCCGAGCTGCGCCGCGTCGTCGAGCTGGGCCGCCAGGCCCGTGCCTCGTCGGGGCTGAAGAATCGCCAGCCGCTGCGCCGGCTCGTCGTCCAGGGCGGCGACGCGGCGCGCGCACACGTGGAGGAGATCCAGGAGGAGCTGCGCGTCAAGGAGGTCGTCTTCGGCCAGGTCGAGGCGGTGCAGCTGCGCGTCAAGCCGAACCTGCCGGCGCTCGGGCCGAAGCTGGGGCCGAAGCTGCGCGACGTGAAGCTGGCGCTGGAGAGCGGCGCGTTCGAGGATCTCGGCGGCGGGCGCTTCCGCGCGGCCGGCTTCGAGCTCGAGCCGAACGAGGTGCTGGTCGAGCGCTCGTCCGTGGAGGGCTGGTCGCTCGCCGAGGATCTCGGCCTGACCGTCGCGCTCTTCACCGCGCTCGACGACGAGCTGCTGCTGGAGGGCCGCGTCTACGACGTGATCCACCACGTCAACTCGCTGCGCAAGGACACCGGCCTTGCCCTGACTGATCGGATCACGCTGCGGCTGCCGGCCGACGACATCGACCTCATCGGCTTCGCGGCGCGCATCGCCGACGAGACGCTGGCGCTCGACGTGATCTTCGAGGGCGACGAGATCGCCGTCGAGAAGTCGATCAGCGGCACCCGCTAGGGGGCCGCTGGCGTCAGACCGCGGCGGGGGCCGGCCGGGCGGGCTGGCGCAGCTCCGACGGCAGGCGGAACTCGATGTCCTCGACCACGCCGTCGAGCCGCTCGATCTGCTCGACGCCGCGCTCGCGGAACCAGCGGAGCACTCCGGTGACCAGCCGCTCGGGTGCCGAGGCGCCCGAGGTGAGCCCCACGGTCTCGATGCCGTCGAGCCAGGCCTCGTCGATGCAGCCGGCGTCCTCGATCAGGTGGGCGGGCACGCCGGCGCCGAGCGCGACATCGACCAGCCGGTTGGAGTTCGAGCTGTTCCCCGAGCCAACGACGAGCAGCAGGTCGATCAGCGGCAGCATCTCCTTGACCGCGTTCTGACGGTTCGTCGTGGCGTAACAGATGTCGTCCTTCGGCGGCCCGACGATCGCGGGGAAGCGGCGGCGCAGCACGGCCAGGATCTCTGCCGTCTCGTCCATCGACAGTGTCGTCTGCGTGACGTAGGCGACCTTCGCCCGATCGGCCGGCGTAAAGGCTTCAGCCGCGGCCACCGAGCCGATCACGACCGTGGCCTCGGGTGCCTCGCCGCGCGTGCCGACCACCTCCTCGTGCTCCTCGTGGCCGACCAGGGCGATCGTGAAGCCGCCGGCTGCGTAGGAGCGCGCCTCGGCATGCACCTTCGAGACGAGCGGGCAGGTCGCGTCGATCGTCCGCTGGCTGCGCCGCTGCGCGTTCTCGTGGACGCTGGGTGCCACACCGTGCGCCGACAGCACGAGGACGGCGCCGACCGGGGCGTCCTGCTCGCTCTCGACGAACACCGCGCCACGCTGCTCGAGGTCGCGCACGACATGGACGTTGTGGACGATCTGCTTGCGCACGTAGACCGGCGCGCCGTGCAACGCCAGCGCGCGCTCAACCGTCTCAACAGCGCGCTCTACCCCGGCACAGAACCCACGGGGCGACGCGAGAAGCACCCGCCTTGTCACGAGAACGATGGTAGCGGCGGCCTGCCGACCCACCGGACGGTTGCCGTGGCAGAGACGGCGACGGCTGCTGCAACGAGAGGGGAACCGGCTCAGAAAATGGAAAAGGCCGCTGTCTCGGGGGGGTCGAGACAGCGGCCCTGGCTTTCCATCGTTACTCGCCCCAGACCCGTGCTTGCGGCCTGGGTCTCGTATCGCCCAGTGGCATCAAGGTAACCGCCCCGGCGAGCGAAGTGAATGGGCCGAGTGGCCCATCTTGCGTGCCGCCGCGGCCCATCTTGCGCGCCGCCCTGACCCTTCAGGTATTCCTGGGAGGGTGAAGATCCTGGTGATCGACGACGAGGATCCGCTGCGCCTGCTGTGTCGCGTCAACCTCGAGGCCGACGGCCTCGAAGTGCTGGAGGCAGCGACCGGCCCGGCCGGGCTGGAGCTGGCGCGCCGTGAGCTGCCCGATGCCGTGCTGATGGACGTGATGATGCCCGGGCTGGATGGCTGGCAGGTTGCCGAGCGCCTGCTCGCGGATCCGGTGACCGGGAGCCTGCCGATCATCTTCCTGACGGCACGTGCCGAGCTACGCGACCACGCCCGCGGCCTCGGGATCGGCGGGGTGGACTACGTGACGAAGCCGTTCGACCCGCTGGGGCTGGCAGGCGTGATCCGCGAGCTCGTGGCACGCGTCGCCAGCGGTGAGAGCCTCGAGCTGCGGCGCACCAAGCTGGCGGAGCTGCGCTCGCTGGTCGAGGGCGCGTAGGCCCTAGCGGCGGTTACTCGCGGCCGGCGGGGTCGCGGCCGAGCGTCTGCGCCAGCGCCAGCGCTGCCAGCACCACGCAGCCGCCGACGATCTGCCAGGCGCCGAACGTCTCGCCCAGCCAGGCGTAGGCGACGAGCGAGGCGACCACCGGCTCGAGCATCGCCACGAGCGAGGCGCGCGTTGCCGAGATGTGCTTGAGCGAGCCGAAGTAGAGGAGGAACGGCGCGACGCCGCCGAGCACGATCACCCAGAGGTACATGCCCCAGACGGGCGCGTGCAGCGTGTCCAGCCGGCCGAGCAGCGACACGTCCACGCTGGAGCGGGCGAAGGGGAACGTCCACCAGGGCTGGATGATCGCGTAGAAGAGCGCGGCGAAGATGAAGCCGATCGTGGTCAGCGAGACGGTGTCACGCGTGCGCACGCCGTGCTCGCCCGCGAGGACGTAGGTGGCGTAGCAGAGGGCTGCGGCGAGGGCTGCCGCCACGCCGGCGCCGTCCAGGCTCGTCCCGCGCCACAGCTCGACCACCATCGCCAGGCCGCCGAGCGCCACCGCCATCGCCACCCAGACGGCGCGCGGCAGGCGGCGCTTCCAGACGTAGCGCGTCCAGAGTGCGATCAGCACCGGCGCGATGTACTCGATGATCAGCCCGACGCCGATCGGCAGGCGCTTGATCGCCACGAAGTAGAGGAACTGCACGAGCGCGAGCCCGACCACGCCGAAGAGCAGGATGAACGGCAGCTCGCGCAAGCGGAAGCGCAGGCTGCTGCCGCGCAGCCAGGCGATCAGCACGAAGCCGACGAGCGCGCCGGTGCAGCGCACCTCGGTCAGCCGCAGCGAGCTGATCCCGGACGAGAGCACCACCTTCGACACCGCGCCGTTGACGGCGAACAGCGTCGAGGCGAGCGCCACCATCGCGTAGCCGATGACCGGCCGCACGCGGGTCGTCGACGTTGCTCCCCCGGACACCGTCGCAGGCTATCGCGCTGCACGGGTCGCAGCCGTAGACTCCGCTCCACGGCGAAGCGACCACGCCCGCCTACCCCCTTCCGCGACCCAGCACGCCACAGAACAGGAAGTCATCGGATGTCTGACCAGGACACGGCCCTGCACAGGGTCACGCTCACGGTGAACGGCACTTCCAGGACGCTCGACATCGAGCCGCGCACGCTGCTCGTGCACGCGCTCCGTAACGAGCTGTCGCTCACCGGCACCAAGATCGGCTGCGATACGAGCCAGTGCGGCGCGTGCACCGTTCTCATCGACGGCCGCTCGTTCAAGAGCTGCACCGTGCTCGCCGTGCAGGCCGACGGCACGTCGGTCACGACGATCGAGGGCGTCGGCAGCGGCCGCGAGCTCGCCGCCGTGCAGGAGGCCTTCAAGCAGCACCACGGCCTGCAGTGTGGGTACTGCACGCCCGGCATGGTGCTTGCCACGGTCGAGCTGCTCAACCAGAACGCGAACCCCGACGAGGCGGCGATTCGCCACGGCCTCGCCGGCAACGTCTGCCGTTGCACCGGCTACAGCGGGATCGTCGACTCGGTGAAGGCCGCTGCTGCTGCCGGGGTGGGCAAGTGATCCCCGCACAGTTCGCCTACCGCCGCGCCACCTCGGTCGCCGACGCGGTCGCCGCGCTCGCCGATCCCGACGCGAAGGTGATCGCGGGCGGGCACTCGCTCGTCCCGATGATGAAGCTGCGCCTGGCCCGCCCGGGCACGCTGATCGACATCGGGGGCCTGCCGCTGCGCGGGATCGCTGACGGTGCCGAGATCGTCGTCGGCTCGCTCACCTCGCACGCCGACCTCGCACAGGCTGCGGCGTTCGCCGCGGCCGGCCTGCAGGCCGTCGCCGAGTGCGCTGCTGCCGTCGGTGACGTCCAGGTGCGCAACGCCGGCACGATCGGCGGCAGCGTCGCCCATGGCGATCCCGCCTCGGACGCGCCGGCCGGCCTGATCGCCGCCGACGCACGCATCCGTGTTGCCGGCGCCGCCGGCGAGCGCGAGATCGCAGTCGACGCGTTCTTCCAGGGCCCGTTCTGGACGGCGCTCGGCGAGCAGGAGCTCGTCAGCGCGATCGTCTTCCCGAAGCCGGCTGCGGGCTCCGCGTCGGCCTACGAGTCGATCGAGGATCCGGCGTCCGGCTACCCGCTCGTCGGGGCCGCCGCGCTCGTCACCGTCGCCGGAGGCCGTGTCACGGCCGTCCGCATCGGCGTCACCGGGGTCAGCGGCACGCCGTTCCGTGCCACGAACGCCGAGGCCGCCACGCTCGCCGGGGCGCCCGTCGCCGACGCCGCCCGCCTCGACATCACCGGGCAGGACGTCTTCGGGGACACGCGCTTCGACGAGGAGTACCGCCGGCACATCGCCGCAGTCGTCATCGGCCGCGCCGTCGAGCGAGCAATCGCCCGGGCGCAGGGAGGTTCCCAGTGAGCATTGTCGGCACCGACCGTCCCCGCATCGACGCGGACGACAAGCTGCGCGGAGCCACGCGCTACCTGGGTGACCTGAAGCCGCACGGCCTGCTCCACGGCCGGCTGGTGCTGGCGATGGACGCGCACGCCACGATCAACCGGGTCATCAAGGACGCCGCGCTCGCCATTCCCGGCGTCGTCGCAGTGCTGACCGCCGAGGATCTCCCGACCGCGATGGAAGGCCCGATGCGGCAGTTCGAGCCGCTCGCCCGTGGTGAGATCGTCTTCCAGGGCCAGCCGGTCGCGCTCGTTCTGGCCGAGACGGAGGCTGCGGCCGAGGATGGCGTCGAGGCGGTCATCGTCGAGACGACGTCGCACGCAGCCGTGCTCGACCTCGAGGCCGCGATCAAGCCCGACTCCCCGCTCGCCCGGATCCGCCAGATCGGCGGCGAGATGGAGGGCAGCGCCGCGATGCACGTCGAGGCCGCCGGCGAGGGCGAGGGCGCACCTGCCCCCGCAGCCGCCGCAGCCGAGCCCGTCTCGGCCAATGCCAAGGGCCCGCACCGCCAGCAGCACGGCGACGCGACCGCGGCCCTGGCCGGCAGCGAGGCCGTCGTCAAGGGCACCTTCCGCACCTCCTGGGTCCACCAGACCTACATGGAGCCGCAGGGTGCGCTCGCGATCCCGGAGGTCGACGGCAGCGTCACCATCCACTCCTCCACGCAGGGCGCGTTCTACGTGCGCGGCATGGTGGCGAAGCTCTACGGCGTCGACGTGTCGACGGTGCGCGTCGTTGGTGCACCGCTCGGCGGCGCCTTCGGCGGCAAGTTCAACCTGATCGATCCGCTCGTGATGGGCGCCGCGCTGGCCGTTGGCCGGCCGGTGAAGCTGCAGCTGACCCGCAGCGAGGACTTCGCCAGCGGCATGCCCGCCTCGGCGTGCATCCTCGAGCTGGAGCTGGGCGGCACGAAGGCGACAGGCCTCACCGCCTTCCGCTCGCGCATCCTGCTCGACCAGGGCGCCTACGGCGACTGGGCGATGGATGGAGCGGTGCCCGTGATGATCGGCGGCCCGTACCGCTGGTCGGCCTGGGACTCGCTGAGCTACGGCGTCACGACGAACCGCTTCGGCACGGGCGCCTACCGTGGCCCGGGTGGCCCGCAGGTCGTCTTCGCGCTCGAGCAGCTCGTCGATGAGCTGGCGAACAAGCTGGGCGTCGACCCGCTGGAGCTGCGCCTGAAGAGCGCCGCTGTCGAGGGCGACACCGGCGTTGACGGCGATCCGTGGGCACCGGTCGCTGGCCGCGAGGTGATCGAGCGCACCATGCAGCATCCGCTCTACAAGAAGCGGGGCTCGCTGCCCGCGAACGAGGGCATCGGCGTGGCTGCAGGCGTCTGGATGGGCGCCCGCTTCCCGTCGGCCGCGACGTGCCGCGTCGACCAGGACGGCGGCATCACCGTCGTCACCGGCGCCGTGGACATGTCCGGCACGAACACGTCGTTCGCCGCCATCGCGGCCGACACGTTCGGCGTGCCGATCGAGAGCGTGCGGATCTCCTACGCCGACACGGCGACCGCCCCGCATGCGCCGCCCTCCGGCGGCTCCGGCGTCACCTACTCGGTGGGCCAGTCGATCCGCCTCGCCGTCGAGGATGCGAAGGAGCAACTGCTCGACTTCGCCTCCGACCAGATGGACGTGGCCGCCAGCGACCTCGAGGTCGTCGACGGCATGGTGCGTCCGGTCGGCTCGCCCGACCGTGGCAAGTCGGTCGCGCACTTCGCCGAGCAGGTCACCGGCTTCGTTGCCACCGCGCCGCCCATCGAGGGCCGTGGTCGCTTCGCCCCGGGCAACCCGTCGCCGTCGGTCGCCTGCCACGTCGCGCACGTCCGCATCGACCCGGCCACCGGCGAGGTCGAGACGCTCGACTACGCCGTCATCCAGGACGTCGGCAAGGCGCTCAACCCGGGCCTCGTGCGCGGGCAGCTCCAGGGCGGTGCCGTGCAGTCGATCGGCTGGGCCCTCTACGAGGAGCTGCAGCATGACGAGTACGGGCAGCTCTTGACCGGCTCGTTCATGCAGTACGCGGTGCCCCGTGCCGACCGCGTGCCGAACGTGGACGTCGACTACATCGAGGTGCCGTCGGCAATCGGGCCGTTCGGTGCGAAGGGCATCGCCGAGGCCGCTGTCATGGCCGGCACCGGCGCGATGGCCAACGCCGTCGCAGCTGCCGTTGGCTCGCGCATCCGCGAGCTGCCGATGACGTCGCCGCGCGTGTGGCGCGCCGCGAACAGCCGCTAGCCGGCCGCGCGGTCGAAGCGGAAGTGGTGGGGAGGGGCGCCGAGAGGCGCCCCTCCCGCGTGTGCGGGCGTGCTGCGGGTCGTCCCGCCCGGCTCAGGCCGTGCGGTCGTGGAAGTGCGCGAACCAGACGAGCTTGGTCTCGGCCGCGCTCTTGTTCAGCCAGTAGTGCCAGGCATGCGGCGTGATGCGCACGAAGTCACCGGGCGTGGCGAGCGTCACTGTCTCGGCGCCGGCGCCGTCGCGGATGCCGATCTCCAGCTCGCCTGCCTCGACGTAGAGCGCGATGTCGTAGTACTCCATGTGCTCGTGCCACTCCTCGCCGCCGCCGGGGCCGACGATGACCGTGCCGCCGATCACGCACTCCTTGCCGGGGAGGCCGCGACGGTCGCCTTCGGGGCGCTCCGGTGAGGTGATCTCCGAGTCGGAGAGGAAGGCCACCGCGGTGCCGATCCCGTAGGGGGCCTTGATGTACGGCATGCTCGGGACGTTCGGGTCGAGCGAGGCCTTGATCGGGTAGCTGCCCGCCTTGACCACGCTCACGGGCTCCCAGGGTGCGCTCATCGTTCGTCCTTCCGGTGGGTTGCGTAGCGGTAGGGCACGACCATACGCCGTCGCGCGTCGCCGCAGTGCATGATCCGCCGCATGTCCGAGCCGAACGACCTCGTCGAGCGCCCGGTCGCCTTCCTCAGCGGCGGCTGCGAGCTGCGTGGCGTGCTGACGGCGCCGGCCGGCGCCGTCAGCCTGCAGGGCATCGTCCTCTGCCACGGCTTCCTCTGCACCGCTGCGATGGGCCTGCCCGGGATCGCGCAGCTGCTCGCGGCCGAAGGCTTTGCCGTGCTGCGCTTCGACTACAGCGGCTTCGGCGACAGCGCAGGGGAGCCGCGCGGCGAGCTGTGGCCGGAGCGCCAGTCCGGGGACGCGCTGGCCGCGGTCACGTCCCTGCGCGCCCAGCCGGAGTGCGACCCACGGCGGATCGCGCTGTGGGGGACGAGCTTCGGCGGCGCGGTCGTGCTGCACGCCGCCGCGCACGACCCCGGCGTCAACGCCGTCATCGCCAGCGTGCCCGTGACGAACGGCGAGAGCTGGATTCGCGGGGTGAACAGCGCCGAGCAGTGGGCGGCGCTGCAGCAGCGCCTTGCCGGCGACCGGGAGCGGCGCGCCGCAGGCGCGCCAGCCGAGGTCGTGGCGGTGGGTGAGGTGCGGCCCGCGCCGCCCCTGCTTGACCCCGACCGCGACGCCTTCTTCGCTCGCTACGGGGCGGCCGCGCCGCCACGCACTCTCTCTCTCGCCTGCGTCGACGCTGTCCTCGCCTTCGCGCCTGATGTGCTGGCGG
>CANNRA010000028.1 GCA_947507735.1 Actinomycetota bacterium | reverse complement strand
GGCGGCGTGGCGGGCGCGTGGCCGCGGCGAGGCGGCGCAGGCGGTCGCCTGGTTCGCCGGGGCGACGCTGGCGGTGCTCGTCCCGTTCATCGTCCTCTCGCCGAGCGGTGTCTGGGACATGGTGGTGCGCCAGACAACGCGGCCGTTGCAGGTCGAGAGCCTCGGGGCGGGCATCCTGCTGGCGCTGCACCAGGCGGCGGGCGTTGGCATCGAGCTGCGCTCCGGCTCGGGCTCGCAGAACCTGGCGGGCTCCTTGCCGGACGCGCTCGGCGCGCTGCAGACCGTGCTGCAGATCCTCGTCGTCGTCGCGCTGTGGGTCGGCTTCTCGCGCGGTGAGCTGACGCGCGAGCGCAGCGTGCGCGGCGCAGCGGCGCTCGTCTGCGCGTTCGTCGCGCTCGGCAAGGTGCTGTCGCCGCAGTACCTGATCTGGCTCCTGCCGCTCGTGCCGCTCGTGGGCGGGCGCCGCGGCGTGCGCGCGACGCTGCTGCTGCTCGCGGCCTGCGTGTTGACGCAGCTGTGGTTCCCGTTCCGCTACTGGCAGCTCGTCGCGCCGCTGCGGACGCCCGGGGCGGAGCCGGACGCGCTCTCGTCGTGGCTCGTTCCCGTGCGCGACCTCGTGCTGATCGCGCTGCTGTGGACGCTCGGCGGGCCCGAGCTCAGGGATACGGCCGCACGAGCGGCTCGATGGCGGCCGCGCGCCCGCTGATCGGGTCGCAGTCGATCACGACACCCTCGATGCGGATGCCGCCCTCGGCGGTGCTGAAGCGCACGGGCAGGCCCGTGCGCATGCGGTGGATCGCGAGGCGCGCCTCGACGCCGATCACGGAGTCGTGCGGTCCGGTCATGCCGGCGTCGGTGATCGCGGCGGTGCCGCCGGGCAGGATCCGCGCGTCGGCGGTCTGCACGTGGGTGTGCGTGCCGAGCACCGCGGTGACGCGCCCGTCCAGCCAGCGGGCCATCGCCACCTTCTCGCTGGTCGCCTCGGCATGGAAGTCGACGAGCACGACGGGCGCGAGCGCCCGTGCCTCCTCGACGAGCCCGTCGACGATCTCGAACGGGCCGGCCGCCACCGTCAGCGTCATCTGGCCCATCAGGTTGAGCACCGCCACCTTCGTGCCGTTGGCCGCCTCGACCACGCAGAGGCCCCGGCCGGGCGCCGCGGCCGAGAGGTTCGCCGGCCGCACGACCCGCTCCGACTGCTTGAGGTACGGCCCGATCTCGTCGCGGGCGAAGGCGTGGTTGCCGAGCGTGATCGCGTCGGCGCCCGCTGCCAGCAGCCGATCGGCGAGGCGGGGCGTGATGCCGCGGCCGTCGGCGATGTTCTCGCCGTTGATCACGCAGCAGTCGATCGCCAGCTCCTCGCGCAGCGCGCGCAGCCGCTCCTCGATCGCCTGACGTCCAGGCCGGCCCACAACGTCAGCGAGGAAGAGGAGTCTCAGCGGAGCGGGAGGGTCGCGGCGGGACGGACCTCGATCGCGGCATGGTTGCCCGCGTCGCGGCTGTAGCGGGCAAGCGACTGGCGCTCCGCCCCGGAGAAGTCGACGAGCGTGCCGAGCCTGGAGCTGCCCGACTTGACGGCGCTGCCAACGCTGAGGCCCGGGTCGGGCGCAAGGCGCGACAGCGAGACGACGATCGACGGCGAGCCGGTCGGCTGGATGTCGATGCGCGAGCCGAACTGCTGCCCGTTGAGGATCACCGGGTTGAGCGCGACGATGGTGCCGTCGACCGGCGCGTAGACATCGCTCCCCGCCGCTGCGCCGACGTCGAGCATGCCGGTGGAGGGGCCGCTGCCGCCGCTCAGCTGGTACCAGCGCAGACCGGTGTGGCTGCTGCCGAAGATGCGGTGGAAGACGCTGGAGAGGAAGCCTTCGTTGGCGCGGCGCCCGAGCGGCGTCAGCGGCAGGGCGTCGCTGCGGCCGCCGTGGTAGGCCAGCACGGTGACGCGGCTCTCCGCGATCGGGATCTGGATGCGCAGCGGCCCCTGCAGCGCCACGACGAACGGCGGGGGTGGGCCGCCTGCCCCGGTCGCAGCGGTCGGCCCGGCAGGCACGGGGAGCCGTGCGGGCGAGCGGTCGGAGAGGAAGAGGACGAGCAGCACCGTGACGAGCGCGGCAGCCGCAAGCAGGCCGAGCAGCACGAGGCGACGGCGCCGCGTGACGGCGCGACTCTCGGCCCGCAACGACCGTGCCGGGCCCACTGTTGCTGCGCGTGGAGCCATCGCAGTCACCGTACCGAAACCTCTCGGACACCGGGAATGCGGCACCGCGGTGCGCTCTCTGCCGGGGCAGCCTCTACGATGCGCGCGTGGCCGCCCCCGGCTCCCCGGTGAAGAGTCAGATCCCGCGCTGGATCCAGCTTGTTGCGCTGCCGCTGATCCTGCTCTTCCTGTGGGTGGTGGCCGGGCACATCAAGCACGTCATCTTCCTGTTCCTCATCTCGTCGCTCGTGGCGCTGCTGCTCAACGCGCTGGTGCGCCGGGTCGCCCGGTACGCGCACGTGCCGCGCGGCGTCGCCATCTTCGTCGTCTATGTCGCCTTCCTGGTGGCGCTGTTCGCGGCGCTCGGCGGCATCGGCACGGTGATCGTTGACCAGACGCGCACGGCCGGCCAGCGTCTCGACGCCTACGTCTCGAACGTCCAGACCCCGCCTGGCCAGGTTGGCGCCGACCAGGACGTCGACCGTCTCCAGGCGTGGCTCGACAACCGGGGCCTCAGCATCGATGTGACGACGCGTGGCCATAACCTCGTCGAGCAGGCGCGCAAGAAAGACATCGGCAAGTACACGAGGAAGGCGGTCAGCTTCCTGGAGGGCGCTGCCATCTCGATCGGCCGCACGCTGTTCGACTTCGTGCTGCTCGTCGTGATCTCGATCTACATGCTGATCGACCTGCCGCGGCTGGCCACGGTGCTCGAGCGACGGTTCCCGCCACGACGGGGCACGCGGACGCTGCTCGGACGGATCGAGCACACGCTCGCCGCGTACGTGAAGGGGCAGCTGCTGCTGTCGCTGATCATCGGCGGCAGCGCCGGCCTGTTCCTGTGGATCTTCGATCTGCTCGGGCTGTTGCCCGGCGTCGGCACCTACGTGCTGCTGTTCGCGGCGTTCGTCGCCCTCACCGAGCTGATCCCGTACATCGGCCCCTGGATCGGCGGGGTGCCGCCGTTCATCTACGCGCTGTTCGTCAAGCCGCTGTCGGCGGTGTGGGTGGTGCTGCTCTTCCTCTTCATCCACCAGGTGGAGGGGCACGTCGTGGTGCCGAACGTGATGGGGCGCGCCGTGCGGCTGCACCCGCTGCTCGTCATCTTCGCGCTGCTCGCTGGCCTCGAGCTGTACGGGCTGCCGGGTGCGCTCATCGTTCTGCCGCTTGCCGCATCCGGGCGCGCCGCCTACGAGTTCTTCTCCGAGCGGGTCGAGCTGCAGCCGTGGGAGGGCGGCAGCGGGCCGATCCCGGTCGAGGTCGAGGTCGAGTCGGCGCGCCAACCGCCCGCCCCGCCCACGGTGGACGACTAACCTTCCGGCGTGACCTCTTCGTTCCCCGCGACGCGTCTGCGCCGGTTGCGCGGCTCGGCCGCCCTGCGCTCCCTGGTGCGCGAGACAGAGCTGCGGCTCGACGATCTCGTGATGCCCCTCTTCGTCGTGCCCGGCGAGGGCGTGCGTCGCTCGCTCGACGGGCTGCCCGGGATCATCCAGCTCTCCGTGGACGAGCTGGTGGTCGAGTGCGCCGATCTGAAGGCGCTCGGCATCCCTGGCGTCATCCTCTTCGGCCTGCCCGAGGAGAAGGACGATCTCGGCAGCGGCGCCTACGCCGACGACGGCATCGTCCAGCGCGCCCTGCGCGCGCTGCGCGAGGAGGTGCCGGGCCTGCTGCGCCTCACCGATGTGTGCCTGTGCGAGTACACCGCGCACGGCCACTGCGGCGTCATCGCTGGCGAGGATGTCGACAACGACCCGACCCTTGATCTGCTCGCGCGGACGGCGGTCAGCCACGTCGCGGCGGGCGCCCAGGTGATCTGCCCGAGCGACATGATGGACGGCCGCATCGCCGCGATCCGCGGCGCCCTGGACGGCGCCGGCCACAGCGCCACGCCGCTCGTCTCGTACGCGGCGAAGTACGCCTCCGCCTTCTACGGCCCGTTCCGCGAGGCGGCCGAGTCGACGCCGGCGTTCGGCGATCGCCGCAGCTACCAGATGGATCCGGCCAACGCCCGCGAGGCGCTGCGCGAGTGCGCGCTCGATCTGGAGGAGGGCGCCGACGTGCTGATGGTCAAGCCGGCGCTGCCGTACCTCGACATCATCCGCTCGGTGCGCGACCGCTTCGATGTGCCGGTGTGGGCCTACAACGTGAGCGGCGAGTACGCGATGGTGAAGACGGCGGCTGCGGCCGGTTGGCTGGACGAGCGCCAGGCGGCGGTCGAGGGCCTCGTCGGCATCAAGCGCGCGGGCGCCGAGGTGATCCTGTCCTACTGGGCGAGGGAGATGGTGGCATGGCTCTGACGCCGCGTGAGCGCTGGAAGCAGGCGCAGTCGGTGATCCCGGGCGGCGTCAACTCGCCCGTGCGCGCGATGCGCGCGGTCGGTCTTGACGAGCCGCTGTTCATCGACAGCGGCCAGGGCGCCTATTTCACCACCGCCGACGGCGAGCGCTACCTCGACTGGGTGCAGTCGTGGGGGCCGCTGATCTTCGGCCATGCCGATCCCGAGGTCGTCGCCGCCGTGCAGGCCGCCGCCGCCAAGGGCACCACGTTCGGCGCTGCGACCCAGCTCGAGGTCGACCTCGCCGCCGAGCTCGTGGACGCGGTGCCGTCGCTCGAGAAGGTCCGGCTCGTCTCCTCTGGCACCGAGGCGGCGATGAGCGCGGTTCGCCTCGCGCGCGGCGCCACCCGCCGTGACCGGATCATCAAGTTCGCGGGCAACTACCACGGTCATGCCGATGCGCTGCTCGTCAGCGCTGGCTCCGGTCTTGCCACCCTCGGCATCCCCTCCAGCCCGGGCGTTCCGAGTGGCGCCGCGGCCGACACGATCGTGGTGCCGTACAACGACATCACCGCCGTCGCCGAGGCGGTCGCGCGGTACGGCGAGGGCCTGGCGGCGATTCTGGTGGAGCCGGTGGCCGGCAACATGGGCGTCGTCCCGCCGGAGCCCGGCTTCCTGGATGCGCTCCGCAAGCTCTGCACGGCGTCGGGCGCGCTGCTCGTGTTCGACGAGGTGATCACCGGTTTCCGTGTCGCCCGTGGTGGCGCCCAGGAGCGCTTCGGTGTCACGCCCGACCTGACGATCCTCGGCAAGATCGTCGGTGGCGGGCTGCCGCTGGCGGCCTTCGGCGGCCGCGCCGAGCTGATGGACCAGCTTGCGCCGGCGGGCGCCATCTACCAGGCGGGCACGCTCTCGGGCAATCCGCTCGCCACCGCTGCCGGCCTCACCGTGGTGCGCCGCCTGCGCGATCCTGGCGTCTACGCCGAGCTCGAGCGCAAGGGCGCGCGGCTCGAGGCGGGCCTGCGCGAGGCGACGGCCGGCCACGAGATCTCGCTCACGCGCGTGGGCGCGATGAGCACCCTCTTCTTCAACCCGGGGCCGGTGCGCAACTGGACGGAGGTGGCGACGAGCGATACCGAGCGCTACGCCGCCCTCTTCCGCCACCTGCTCTCGCGCGGCATCTACATCGCGCCGAGCCAGTTCGAGGCGACGATGCTCTCGACCGCGCACAGCGACGCCGACATCGACCGCACGGTCGAGGCCGTCGCGGAGTTCCTGGGTGACTGATGGCGCGCCGGTGACCGGCGCCGCGCTGTGGCAGGCGATCATCGGCGAGGCCGCGGCGGAGTCGCGCCTCTGGGCCGACGTCACGCTGGCGCCCGGCGAGCGCGAGGAGGTCGCCGTCTTCTCGCCGCTCGGCGAGGATCGCTTTGCCCTGGGCCTGGAGACGATCTACGAGGGCTATCTCGTCCACTACGGGCAGCCGCGCCTGTTTGCTCCCAGCGATCGCGACAGCGCGATCCTGCTTGGCGACTACCTCTACGCGCACGGGCTCGTCCGCATCTCCGAGCAGGAGGACGTGGCTGCGGTCGCCAACCTCTCCGAGCTGATCTCGCTCTGCTCGCTGCTCCAGGGCGAGCAGCGCACGGGCGACGGCTCCCTCTGGGCGGCCCATGCCGCCCTGCTCGCGCAGGGCGGCCTCGAGCACGCGTGCATCGCGCTGCGTGACAGCGACGATCCTGCCCCGCTGCTCGCGCTCGCCCGCGAGAGCGCGGGTGTCGAAGCCGTGCAGCGGGCGATCAACGCGCACGAGCGCCGCGTGCGTTAGCATTCTCTTCGTGACTCTCGCACTGATCCTGCTCGACGCTGCCATGGAGGGCAAGAAGATCGTCCTTGGCATGCTTGCCACCGGCGGCGTCTTCGTTGGCGTCATTGCCCTGGGCCAGCTCACGCACTGGCTCGGCGCCCGCCGCGACAAGCACTAGCGCCTGCTGCGACACAGCCCCGTCGCCGGTCCGTAGACTGGCGGTCGATGGCCCTCCGCGACCTCCGCGAGTGGATTGCGCTCCTCGAGCGTGAGGGTGAGCTCGTTCGCGTTGCCGCCGAGGTCGATCCGTATCTCGAGATCACCGAGATTGTCGATCGCACGGTCAAGGCGAAGGGCCCGGCGCTCCTGTTCGAGAACGTCAAGGGCGCCCGCCACCCGCTGCTGATCAACCAGTTCGGTACCGAGCGCCGCATGTGCCTTGGCTTCGGTGTCAAGAGCCTCGACGATGTTGCCGTGCGCCTGGAAGAGGTGCTCGAGATGCAGCCACCGCAGGGCCTGATGGACAAGGTGCGCGGCCTGCAGAAGCTGAAGTCGATCGCCGACTCACGGCCCGAGCTCGTCAAGAAGGGTGCCAGCCAGGAGATCGTGCTGACCGGCGACGACATCGACCTCGACGCCTTCCCGATCCCGCACTGCTGGCCCGGCGACCCCGCCCCCTTCATCACGCTGCCCGCCGTGATCACCGCCGATCCGCGCACCGGCAGCCGCAACGTCGGCATGTACCGGATGCAGAAGATCGACAAGCGCACGACCTTCATGCACTGGCAGCTGCACAAGGACGGTGCCTCCGACTGGCGCGGCATGGGCGAGCGCCTCGACGTCGCGGTCGCCTTCGGTCTCGACCCGATCACCGCCTACTCGGCCTCGGCGCCGCTGCCCAAGCACATCGACGAGTTCATGGTCGCCGGCTTCCTGCGCGGCGAGGCGGTCGAGCTGGTGCAGGCCAAGACGGTCGACCTCCAGGTGCCGGCCCATGCCGAGATCGTCATGGAGGGCTACATCCAGAAGGGCGAGCTCGGCGTCGAGGGCCCGTTTGGCGACCACACCGGCTACTACTCGCCCGCCGACCTCTTTCCGATCTTCCACCTGACCGCGATCACGATGCGCCGCGACGCCATCTACCCGTCGATCATCGTCGGCAAGCCGCCAGCCGAGGACGAGTGGCTTGCCAAGGCCACCGAGCGGATCTTCCTGCCCGCGATCCGGATGACCGTGCCGGAGATCGTCGACTACGACCTGCCCACCGCAGGCACGTTCCACAACTGCGCGATCGTCTCGATCCGCAAGGCCTATCCCGGCCATGCGCGCAAGGTGATCAACGCCGTGTGGGCGCTCGGGCTGCTGTCGCTCACGAAGTGCGTCGTCGTGGTGGACGAGCACGTCAACGTGCACGACTACAACGAGGTCTTCTTCAAGGCTTGCGCCAACGTCGACCCGATGCGCGACGTGGTCATGCAGCTGGGGCCGCTCGACCAGCTCGACCATGCGCCGACGCTCGAGGCGTTCGGCGGCAAGATGGGCATCGACGCCACGCACAAGGGCCCGGCCGAGGGCACGCGCCCCTGGCCGGAGGAGATCGAGATGTCCGCCGAGATCAAGGCGCAGGTTGCCCGGCGCTGGCAGGAGTACGGCATTCCAACCAACAAGTGACGCACGCAGGCATATGTTGCGGCATAGTTCGGCTCGCACCGTCTGTTACAGCGTTGACAGCGGTTGCGCGTTGAGGCTTCAATCAGAGTGTTCGTTCGTCGAAGGGGAGGATCATCAGCACCGTGCAGCACAGCGGTCGCGATAACGGCATCGCCCGGAGCCTGTGGCCGTTCGGCTTCGCTCTGGCCGCTGCCGCCTTCCTCGTCGGTCTCGTCCTCAGCTGGTGGCTCGTTGCCATCGCCGGTGGCGTCTGCGTCCTGATCGGCGCCGGCTGGATCGCCGACAGCATTCGCAGCAAGCACCCGCACCTGCTCGAGGAGACGGTCGAGCATCAGGTTGAGGCGCCGAAGGCTGCCGCGCCGGTTCGCGCAGCCGCCGGCCCGGCGATGTCCCGCTCCCGGTTCCTCGAGGCCGGCACGCTCGGTCTCGGCGCGGTGATGGGTGGCGCGCTCACCGTCCCGGCCGTCGGCTTCATGGTCGCGCCCGCCTTCCAGAGCCAGGGCAAGCACGACGCCAACGTCGGCCCGCTGGACAACTTCACGGGCGTTCCCGAGGGCACCTTCATGGTGACGACGTTCCTGCTGCGCAAGGATCAGGGCGACGTCAGCCGCCGCACCGTCTATGTGCGCTACAACGGCGAGCTCCAGAGCCAGCCCAGCTTCACGATCATCTCCAACCGCTGCGCCCACCTCGGCTGCCCGGTGCAGCCGAGCGGTCCGATCGACGATGCGAAGAAGGTGGAGCTAACCACCGACAACGGCCCGGTCAGCCTGACGCCGTCGCAGCCCGCCGGTTTCGGCTGCCCCTGTCACGGTGGCGCCTACGACGCCGAGGGCAATCGCACCGCCGGCCCGCCCGTCCGTGGCCTCGATCGCTTCGAGTACTCGATCATCGACGGCGAGCTGCACATCGGCAAGGCGTACAGCGTCGGCACGGTGGCGGGCACGGGCGCAGACGCGCGCATCAAGAAGTTTGACCTCGCTGCCCCCGGCCAGCACGTCGATGACTGGGAATGGTGGCTCTACCCGGTACAGCCCCCACACTGATGGCAACGAGAAAGTCACCCCGTCAGCAGCAGGTCGAGGCTGCGCTGCTCTATCCCGTCGACTGGCTTGACGAGCGCACCGGCATCCGTGCCGGCCTCCAGTACTTCCTGTTCCGCAACGTTCCGCGGGACACGAACTGGATGCAGACGCTCGGCGCCGCGACGCTCACCGCCTTCCTCGTGCAGGCGGTCACCGGCGTCATTCTCGCGATGTACTACAAGCCGGATCCCAACTCGGCGTACGAGTCGATCAAGCACATCACGAACGACGTCACGCTGGGCTGGCTCGTCCGCGGCATGCATCGCTGGGGCGCTTCCTGCTTCATCATCCTGATGTTCCTGCACATGGGCCGCGTCTTCCTGTTCGGCGCCTACAAGTACCCACGCGAGCTCACCTGGATCATCGGCGTGATGCTGCTGGCGCTCGGCATGATCGAGGGCTTCACCGGCTACCTGCTTCCCTGGGACGAGACGGCCTACTGGGCGACGGTCGTCGGCATCAACATCCAGGCGAACGGCCCCTTCGTCGGCCCATTTATCGGCTCGATCCTCAAGGGTGGCGCCGAGATTGGACCAGAGACGCTCGCGCGCTTCTACTCGCTGCACATGCTCGCCATCCCGGGCGGCCTGATGGCCCTGATCGGCATCCACCTCTTCCTGGTGGTGCGCCTCGGCATCACGTCGCCGCCCTGGTCGCCGGTCGCTGCCGGCCGTGAGCGCGACGGCGAGGAGGCCCCGACGGCAGACCGTGTCGGCCTCGTCGAGCCGACCCCGCGCGGCTCCGCCTCACAGGGAGTGGAGAAGTGAGCTCGCTCGAGAAGAACCGCGCGGATCACAAGCGCTACAAGGAGGACGTGAAGCGGGAGGGCAAGCCCTTCTTCCCCTACGCGCTCTTCCACGACAGCTTCATGCAGGTCGTCGTGGTCGCCGTGATCATCGGCCTGGCCACGATCTGGAAGTGGACGGCGGAGGACGTCGGCGGCGGCACGAATCCCGGCCTGCTTGGCTCGCTCTACGAGGAAAAGGCCGATCCCGGCAGCACGAGCTTCGTGCCCCGCCCGGATTGGTACTACTACTTCCTCTTCTACCTGCTCCGGATCTTCAAGTGGCCCGACTCGGTCATCCTGGGCACCGTCGGCATCCCGACCATCCTGCTCATGCTGCTGCTCGCCCTGCCGTTCATCGACCGCCGCCGCGAGCGTCATCCGCTCCGCCGCCCGGTCGCCATGATCGCAGGCATCCTCGTGATCGTCGCCATGGGCACGCTGACCTGGAAGGGCGCGACTGCCAAGGAGGCCGTCGCCAGCGAGTCCGCTTCCGCCGTCCCGACCTGGGCCGCGAAGCAGGGCTTCGCCAACGACCCCGTCGCCATGGCCGGCGCCACGCTCTTCGCCCAGTCCGGCTGTCTCACGTGCCATGTCTACACCGGCTCCGGCGGCGCCAACCTGGGCGCGCCTGAGCTGACCGCCGAGGGCAGCAAGGGCCTGGGCATCGACTGGCAGATCAAGCATCTCGAGTGCCCGAGCTGCGTCACCCCGGGCTCGCCGATGCCGGCCTTCAAGGCGCTCGGCGCGGACAACCTGAAGAAGCTCGCGACCTTCCTCGAGGCTTCCAAGGGCGCGAAGTAAGGCCCCGGCGCCGAGGGCCGGTGCGCGTCTTCCTCGGTATCACGGGCGCCTCGGGCGCACCGTACGCCGCTCGCCTGCTTGCGGCGCTCGCCGAGCGTGAGGTCGAGATCGGGGTGTGCATCTCGGCCGCAGGGCTCGAGGTGATCGCGACCGAGCTGTACGGCGACGCGACGCTCCCCCGCGACGAGATCATCAGCCGCTTCCTTGCGCCGGCGGGTAGCGCTGCGACGCTGCACTCGCCACAGGACTGGAAGGCGCCGTACGCCAGCGGCTCCGCCCAGGTCGACGCCTACGTGATCTGCCCCTGCAGCATGGGCACGCTGGGCACCATCGCCTCCGGCTCGATGACGAACCTGATCCATCGTGCCGCCAGCGTGGCGCTGAAGGAGGGGCGCAAGCTGGTGCTCGTCCCGCGCGAGACGCCGCTCTCGACGATCCACCTGCAGAACATGCTGACGCTGCGCCAGGCCGGGGCGACAATCCTCTTCGCGGCGCCCGGCTTCTACCACGCGCCCCAGTCGATCGCTGACCTCGTGGACTTCGTCGTGGCGCGGCTGCTCGATCAGATCGGTCTCGACAATGCCCTCGCAGGGCGCTGGGGCCAACCGGAGTGAGCGCCTCTCCCTGCCCGACCGGGCAGGCAACAGGCACCATAGGATCAGTTGTGATGCAGGGCGCGACGACTCAGCGGGTTGACGTCGCCACTCCGGGGGCGAGCGCGTGAGCGTACGGACCGGAACGCTTGCGCCGGAAGGCGTCCAGGGCATGTTCGACCGGATCGCGCCGGTCTACGACCTGATGAACCGCGTGATGACTGCGGGGCTCGACCAGCGCTGGCGTCGGATCACCGCGCAGGCAGTCGTCCGGCCCGGTGAACGGGTGCTCGATGCGTGCTGCGGCACCGGTGACCTCGCGCTCGCCGCCGCAGCCGCCGGTGGAGCCGTCACCGGACTCGACTTCTCGGCGCAGATGCTTGAGCGCGCCCGCGCGAAGTCGACTGCTGTGACCTGGCTCGAGGGTGACGTGCTGGCGCTCCCCTTCGCCGACGGCGCCTTCCAGGCGGCAACGGTCGGCTTCGGCATCCGCAATGTCGACGACCTCGGCGCCGGGCTGCGCGAGCTGCGCCGCATCCTCGCCGGTGACGGGCGCCTCGCCATCCTCGAGATCACGCAGCCGACCGGCGCGCTCGCGCCGTTCTACCGGCTCTGGTTCGACCGCATCGTGCCGCTGCTCGGGCGTGTGCTGCCCGGCGGCGCCGCCTACACCTATCTGCCCGCTAGCGTCCGGCGCTTCCCCGGCAAGGAGGCGCTCGCCGACCAGCTGCGCGCCGCAGGGTTTGCCGATGTCGCGTACCGCACCTTTGCCGGCGGGATCGTCGCGCTGCACACCGGGAGGGCCGCATGAGCACGGCGACCCTCGAGGCAATGCGTGGCCTGCCCGGCCTGCACGAGTACATGGACGAGCTGGAGGGCCGGCTGCACGAGGTCGTCTCGGTGCACGGCGGACTCGTCTCGGTGGTCGGGGAAGAGGCGCTCTCGGCTGGCGGCAAGCGCCTACGCCCGCTGCTCGTCTTCCTCTCGACGCCCAACGGCGAGCAGCCCAGCATCGCGGCCGGTGTCGCCGTCGAGCTGGTGCACATGGCGACGCTCGTCCACGACGACCTGATCGACGGGGCACGCTTGCGCCGCGGTCGCGCCGCCGCCTGGTCGACCTACGGCGAGGCAGCTGCGCGCGCTGCCGGTGACTACCTCTTCGCCCGCGCCTTCGCGGCCCTGGCCGAGGCGGGCAACCCGGGCGCCGTCACGGTGCTCGCCCGCGCAACCCTGGCGCTGGCTCGCGGCGAGGCGCTGCAGCGCAGCCAGCAGGGCGACCCGGCCACATCCGTCGAGAGCTACCTCGAGCGCTGCGCCCTGAAGACCGGAACGCTGTTCGAGGCCGCCTGCATCCTCGGCGCCGGCCTCGCGCCGGAGAGCCGCCTCGGCGACTTCGGGCTCTGGCTCGGCGTCGCCTTCCAGATCGCCGATGACATCCTCGACTGCGCCGACAACCGCAGCGAGACCGGCAAGCTCGCCGGCACCGACCTGCGCGAGGGCACGCCCACGCTGCCGCTGCTGCTCGCCGCGCGCCAGGACGAGGTCATTCGCGTCGCGCTCGCGGGCGGCCCGAGCGAGGGCGCGCTCGCTCGCGTCGCCGCGACCGGTGCGCTCGAGGAGTCGCGTGAGGTCGCACTCGACTACGCGAGCCGCGCTCGCGCCTGCCTCAACGGCGAGGTCTTCCGCGAGGAGCTCGAAGCTTTGACCCACGCAGTCGTCAACCGGGAGAGGTAGCCGATGGCAGTCGTCGATCGCATGGCCACGTTCGCGCCGATTCGCGAGAAGATCGAGGCCAACGAGCGCCTCGACCTCGAGGATGGCATCGCCCTGATCGAGTCCGACGACCTGCTCGCGCTCGGCGAGTTGGCCGATCTCGCGCGCCGCGTGCGCGGTGGCAACGACGAGGTCTACTTCATCCAGAACCTGTACTTGAACCAGACGAACGTCTGCCGCGTGAAGTGCAAGTTCTGCGCGTTCGCCCGCACGCAGAAGCAGGAGGACGCGTACACGATCTCGACCGACGAGCTGGTCGAGGACGCGCTGCGCCAGCGCGAGATCACCGGCTTCACCGAGATCCACATGGTGAACGGCGAGAACCCGCACATCCCGTTCGACTTCTACGTCGAGACGACGCGCCGCCTGCACGAGGCGCTCCCCGACGTTCATCTCAAGCTGTTCACGGCGAGCGAGATCCACCACATGACGACGCTCTCCGGCCTCACCCACGTCGAGGTGTTGCAGGAGCTCAAGGCGGCAGGCCTCGGCTCTCTGCCGGGCGGTGGCGCCGAGATCTTCGCCGAGCGCGTCCGCCGCCTCGTCGCGCCGGGCAAGGAGTCGCCGGACATCTGGTTCCACGTGCACGACGCAGCGCACCGGATGGGCATCCCGACGCACTGCACGATGCTCTACGGGCACGTCGAGACCTACGAGGAGCGCATCGACCACCTGCTGCGCCTCCGCGAGCAGCAGGACAAGACCGGCGGCTTCCTGGCGATGGTGCCGCTCGCGTTCCACCCGGAGAACACCGTCTTCGAGCGGCGCGGCTTCAACTTCACGAGCGGCGCGGAAGATCTCAAGATGATCGCGGTCAGCCGGCTGATGCTCGACAACATCCCGAACATCAAGGCGTACTGGATCATGATGGGCATGCCGATGGCGCAGGTTGCCTTGCACTTCGGCGCCAACGACGTCCAGGGCACCGTCGTGCGCGAGAAGATCTTCCAGGCCGCCGGCGCCACCGCCGGCACCGAGCAGAAGGTCGAGGGCCTCGTCCGCCAGATCCAGGAGGCGGGCCGGATCCCCGTGCAGCGCGACACGCTCTACAACGAGCTGCGGCGCTGGTGAGCGCGGCCGCACCCGTGATCCGCCTCGGCCGCATCTCCTACGTCAACATGGCACCGGTCTTCCACCGGCTCGATGCCGAGGTCGAGCAGGTGCTCGGGGTGCCGACCGACCTCAACCGCCGCCTCGTAGCGGGCGAGCTGGACGCTGCGCCGATCTCCTCGATCGAGTACGCGCGCCACGCCGGCGAGCTGCTGCTGCTGCCGAAGCTCTGCGTCTCGTCCGAAGGGGCGATCGACTCGATCCAGCTCGTCTCGAAGACGCCGCTGGAGCGCATCCGCACCGTCGCCGTGACGGCGGAGAGCGCCACCACCGTGACGCTGCTCAAGGTGCTCTTCCCCGACGTCGAGCGCGTTCCGGCCGATGCCCCCGCGGAGGCGCGCCTGCTGATCGGCGATGCCGCCCTGCGCAGCGCCTTCGAGGATCCGACCCCGCACCACGACCTCGGCCGCCTGTGGCTGGAGCGCACCGGCCTGCCGATGGTCTTCGCCGTCTGGGCCGTCCCCGCCGCGGTGGCCGCCGCGCGCCCCGGCGACCTGCTCGACCTGCAGGAGCGGCTCGTCGCATCGGTGCGCATCGCCCGGGCCGAGCCCGAGCTGCTGGCGTTCGAGTCGAGCGAGCGCTTTGGCTACCCGGCCGGCTTCCTGGCCCGCTACTTCGAGAAGCTGCGCTACAGCTTTGGCGCGCGCGAGCGTGAGGGCTTCCTGGAGTTCCTGCGGCTCGCCGTCGAGGTGGGCGAGCTGGCTGCGGTGCCCGAGCTGCGCTTCGTCGAGCTGCCCGGCGCGAGCACGGGCGCCGCCGCTACGGTTCTGGCCGAGACGACGGAGGTACCGCTGTGAGCACGGCCGAAGCGACCCGCACGACCCGCGCCATCCTGGATGGCGTTCTCGCGGGCGAGCGCCTGCGCGAGGAGGACGCGATCACGCTGCTGCGCTCGCGCGACCTGGTCGCGGTGGGCCGCGCCGCCGACGAGATCCGCAACCGGAAGAACGACCCCGACCGGGTCACGTTCATCATCGACCGGAACCTCAACTACACGAACATCTGTTACACCGACTGCGACTTCTGCGCCTTCTATCGCAAGCCGGGCGACACCCGCGAGGGCTACGTCCTGCCGAAGTCTGTCATCTTCAAGAAGATCGAGGAGACCCTCGCGATCGGCGGCACCGGCCTGCTGATGCAGGGCGGGCACCACCCCGACCTCGGCATCGAGTTCTACGAGGACATGTTCCGCTCGATCAAGGCGCGCTACAAGGTGCACCTGCACGCGCTGTCGCCCTCCGAGGTGCAGCACATCTCGCGCCGCTCCAAGCTGACGCTGTGGGAGACGCTGTCGCGGCTGCGCGACGCCGGGCTCGACTCGATCCCGGGCGGCGGCGGCGAGATTCTCGTCGATCGCGTGCGCGACATCATCTCGCCCAAGAAGACCAAGGCGGCGGAGTGGCTTGACGTGATGCGCCACGCCCAGAAGCTGGGCATGAGCACCACCGCGACGATGATGTACGGCCACGTCGAGACGCTCGAGGAGCGCGTCGAGCACATGCAGCGCATCCGCGAGCTGCAGGACGAGACGCGCGGCTTTCGGGCGTTCATCTCCTGGACGTTCCAGGACGACGGCAACCGGCTGGGCGGGCTCGTCCCGGTCGAGACGATGCCGACCTCGTTCGACTACCTGCTCACCCAGGCCGTGTCGCGGCTGTACCTGGACAACATCGACCACATCCAGTCGTCGTGGGTCACGCAGGGCATCAAGATTGGCCAGGTCGCCCTGGGCTTCGGCGCCGACGACCTCGGCTCGGTGATGATCGAGGAGAACGTCGTCTCGGCCGCAGGCACCACGCATCGCGCCACCGCCGACGACTTCGCCCGGGTCATCCGCGCGCTCGGCAAGACGCCGGTGCAGCGCGACACGCTCTACCGCGAAGTGAAGGTGTGGAGCTGACCCTCCCGGGTCGAGGGCGGGTCACCGGCAAGACGGCCCTCGCGGGCGCGGCGCTCGCCGCCCTCCTGCTCGCTCCCGCTGCGCTCGCCGCGGCGCCGAAGAGCCTCGCCGCGAAGCTCCGCGACGCGACGTTCACGACCACCTACGCGCTGTCGATCGACGGCGCGCGCCTGCACTGGAAGCTCGACGGCCACAGGTACGGCGACAAGACGATCGCCGTCAGGCTGATCGTCCCCTACCAGGGCACGCCGGTCGCCCTGACGCTGTGCACCGCCTGCCGCTCGGTCGAGGTCGGTCAGGCCGTCGTTGCGAAGCCGATCGCGATTGAGATCGCCGCCGGGCGGGCGCAGGTGGAGATCACGCCCGCGCAGGGCAAGCGCAGCAGCAGCGATCTGAGGTAGCGGCGGGGCGCCTGGCCCCGGCTACGGGATCCAGCGGCTGGCGCGCAGCGGCGCACCCGCAGGCAGGCCGGCGACGCTCTCGCTGACACCCGGCGCGAGGTAGTAGCGGAAGGTTGGCGTGGCCTCGAACCAGGGGAGCGACGTGCCCCCGGCAAGCTCGACCTCGCGGGCGCCTGGCGCCAGTCCGCTGGCGATCTGCTGCGCGTCCGCCGCGCAGCAGTGCACGGGGCGCGGG